>JBEIOW010000461.1:0-2475 GCA_040377385.1 Bacteriovoracaceae bacterium
CGCATGGAAGGGCCATTGCTAAACGGATAAAAGGTACGCCGGGGATAACAGGCTGATCTCCTCTAAGAGTCCACATCGACGAGGAGGTTTGGCACCTCGATGTCGGCTCATCACATCCTGGGGCTGAAGAAGGTCCCAAGGGTTGGGCTGTTCGCCCATTAAAGCGTTACGCGAGCTGGGTTCAGAACGTCGTGAGACAGTTCGGTCCCTATCTGCTGTAGGTGTTGGAGAAGTGAGAAGCGTTGTCCTTAGTACGAGAGGACCGGGATGAACAGACCGCTAGTGTGTCAGTTGTCACGCCAGTGGCACGAGCTGAGTAGCTATGTCTGGATGAGATAACCGCTGAAAGCATCTAAGTGGGAAACTCTCTTCAAAACAACTTCTCCCAGGGCGTTAAGCCCTCTTTAAAGTCCCCTTGTAGACGACAAGGTTGATAGGGTGGGTGTGTAAGTGCAGTAATGCACTCAGCTGACCACTACTAATCGGACGAGAGGCTTATCTTGACTCTCGCCTATTCACAGGCTTCTGAGATCGAGATTTCCTCGTTAAAAACACGCTACTAATCATAAAGAAGTGAATCGATTCACATCGATCACCACAATGACAATTCAGACAGACTTCATTCCTTTCAAACGCTCAAGTTCACTCTTGAGCCAGAGAGATGAAGTTCATCTTCGAATCTGTCTTGGTTTCAAACCTCGCGCACGGCGAAAGCCGGCTGCCGAGATCGCGTTCATTCTTCAGTCCAAGTCCCTCCTCAATCCTTTTGTTCCGCCAAAACCGCGGACCACAGCTTGGGGGTGTCTATAGCGACGGTGTCCCACCTGATCCCATCCCGAACTCAGAAGTTAAGCCCGTCTGCGGCGAATCTAGTACCGAGGTAGCTCGGCGCTAAAATAGCTCGATGCCCCCATTTTTCTTCCTAAGGGCGTCTCCCTCAACGGAGACGCCCTTTTTTTATTTTCACGATCGTGCGGGTTTGCTCTCCGCTCAGTTCACGCCCTCGGATAGAATTTAATTATGGTCCCGAATTCGCCGCACAGGCGAGTGTTGTTCATCCGCTTTTCTAGCCTCGGAGACGTGCTGCTATCCGCAGCCGCTTTGAATGCGCTGACGGACGAGCAATCGTCCGAGCGCATCGAAGCGCATTGGCTGACCCGGACTGAATACGCTCGGGGTTTTGAAGGGCATCCCAAGCTGAAGCGGGTTTGGAAATTTGATCGTAAGACGGGATGGCAGGGGCTGGTCGAGTTGGCCGCCGGGATCTCGGGCGCGGGATTTGATGACATCGTCGACCTTCACGCCACATTACGAACCCGCGCGCTTCGGGTCCTCGTCACGATGAAGTCCGCTAGTCGGCGTCCACGCTGGCGTGTGATCTCCAAGCAGCGGTTTCGGCTTTGGCTGGTGTTTCTCTTGAAAGGCCTCTGCCCGCGCGCATGGCGTCCGACCCCTTGGGTGCGGCGGTATAGCGAACTGGGTCGGGCGCTGATGAGGAATCCAAGAAGCAACCTCTCAGGTCCGGACCTTCGCTATCTCGCGGAACGGGGGAGCGGGGTTCACGAAAAGCTGTCACGGTTGCCCGACGGTTATTTTTGCGTGATGCCGAGCTCGCTCTGGCCGGGAAAGCAGTGGCCGATCGAGTATTTCGCCGATTTGCTCGCGCAAGTGCGCGGAGTGCCGGTGATTTTGGGAACGAATTCGGATGCTGCGTCCCTTCGTCTGGTGGAGCGGCTGCATACGGCGCGGCGAGAGGTTCTCTCGGGTGTGGGCTGGTCGCTGGAGGAGACCGCGGAAGCGATTCGTAGTTCCCGCGGTCTTCTGAGCGGAGACACGGGCCTGGTTCACTTGGCTGAGGCCGTGGGATCGCGTGCGTTTGTTTTGCAGGGGCCGACGACGAGCGCGGTGGGGTTCGGGCCCTGGAGAGAAGCGAGCGCGGTGGCCGGAGCGGAGCTCTGGTGCCGTCCCTGCAGCAAAGATGGGTCGGCGTGTTTTCGCACGGGTGAGAACCGCTACCTTTGTATGACGAGTTTGAGACCGAGCGAAACCGCTTCGCGGTTTCAGCAGTGGCTGGATCAACCTCAGGGGCGCGAATGAGTCGCACCTGGATCCGATCCGCCTACCTGGCGTTCACTAGCAACTCGATGGTCACGAACTGGATGGAGCGTAAGCGCCGTCGAGGTTCAACGGCACTGCCTCTTCTTGAGGAGGCGCAGGAATGGAAAACGAGGGAGTCTTCTCGGCTGATTTGGTTTCATGCGGCGAGCGTGGGCGAGCTGGAGTCCATCTTGCCGGTTTTGGAAGCGCCGGAGTTTCGCTTAGATCGGAAAATCCTGACCATCTTCAGTAGCTCTGCCGAGAGTGCGGCGATGAAACTGATCGCGCGGTGGGAGCCCGATCAACTCACGCGCCTTCGGGTCGGATTCAGCCCGCTCGAAGGTCAATGGCTTGCGGCGTTTGAACGGTGGCGCCCCG
>JBEIOW010000083.1:0-7403 GCA_040377385.1 Bacteriovoracaceae bacterium
CAGATTCAAGATGCCGGTATCCGCGTACGGCGAAAGGCTCGAATAGACCGTGTAGGCGAGCGCGTTCTTTTCGCGCACCTCTTGGAAAAGCAACGAACTCATCCCGCCGCCAAAATACGTATTGAGCAAGTAAGCGGCCAAGCGATCGCGCGCGGAGAATTTCGGCGCTTCCCAGCCCCAGAGCAAATGAACTTGCTCCGTCTGACGAATGACCCACCAGGTGCCCTTCTTCGGCTTCGGCGCCGGCTCAAAGCCCAGCTCCTTTTTCGAAGCAGGCTTTCGCGCACGCCCGGGCCAGTCGCGCTTCCGAAGTGTGGCCATTTGCTTTTTAAGGATCTCGTGGGAGAGGTCGCCCACTGCAGCGACGACTACTTGATCAGGGCGATAGTGCTTCCGGAAAAACCGCAGGATGTCCGCGCGGCGCATGCGGCGGATACTGGAGGCGGAGCCGAGGATGTTCCGGCCCAGTCCGTGGCGACCAAAGCTGAACTCAAGAAAGAGATCGTGCGCGAGTTCCTCAGGGGACTCCTCGATCATCGCGATTTCTTGGAGGATGACTTTCCGCTCCCGTTCCAGCTCGACCGGGGCAAACTCCGAATTCAGAACGACGTCCTGAAGAATATCCATTCCGAGTGAATGGTGCTCCGAAAGCAGCGTCACGTGAAAGCAGGTGTATTCCTGAGAGGTAAACGCATTGAACTCACCGCCGACACGCTCGACCTCTTGAACGATCTGAAGGGCGTTTCGGGTCGGAGTCCCCTTGAAGAGCATGTGCTCCAGGTAGTGGCAGACGCCGGCTTCCCGTCCCCGCTCGTGGCGAGTTCCCGCGCGGACCCAGAAACCAATGGCAAGGCCACGCATCCCCGGCACCAGCTCCGTGACGAGTGTCAGTCCGTTCGGAAAGACGGTTCGGGAGAATCGTGAAGGAGAAGATCGAGAGGAGGTTCGGCGTGCCACTTGAGTCCCTATACCCCGTAGTATAGGCTCGACGAGGTCCCAAGACCAAGCTCCGATGGCACCCATTCGACCTAAAGTCCCAAAATCGAAAAGCGCGAAATCCCAACACAAAGGCCCCTCGAAAAAGGGGAAGGCCGCTTCGCGTTCGGCTGATCCGGAAGTGCTCGAGCCAGACGAAATCCTCGATTCGGACGAGGCGCTAGACGACCCTGAAGAACCCGAAGAATTGGACGCCGAAGCGATCGAGGCTCAGATCGAGACCGAGGACCGCATGCCCGCGCCCAGCGGTCGTCGCCGCGTGTCTCGCCCCGAACCCGACCCCGATGCCGGAATTGACTCCGAGATTCGCGCGATTTCGCCCACGGATCCACTCCGCCGCTATCTCGACGAGGTCAGGCGCCACCCGCTACTCGATCTTGAGGAAGAGGTTCGGCTCGTCAGCCGACTGAAAGATCACGGGGACATTGAGGCCGCTAAGCGGCTCGTCAGCGCTAATCTGCGCCTGGTCGTGAAGATCGCGTTTGAGTACCGCTCCATTTACTCCAACGTCATGGACCTGATTCAAGAGGGCAACATCGGGCTGATGAAGGCCGTTTCGAAGTACGACCCGACCAAGGGCGCCCGCCTCGGCTACTACTCCTCCTGGTGGATTCGTTCCTACATTCTCAAGTACCTGCTCGAGAACTTCCGACTCGTGAAGATCGGCACCACTCAGGCCCAAAAGAAGCTTTTTTATCATCTGATGCGCGAGAAAGAGCGCCTAGAGGCCCAAGGCCTCCTAGCGGGTCCGAAGCTCCTGGCCGAGCGGCTCGATGTCCGCGAAAAAGACGTCATCGAGATGGAGCAGCGCCTCTCCTCCCGGGGAAGCGAGATGTCCATCGATGCTCCGATCAGCTCCGGGGACGGCGAGAGCGACTCCGCACCTAGCCTAGGCTCCTCCCTGGCCGACCCCCACGAGGCGGTAGACTCAGTCCTCGCCAGGGAAGAATGGCTCGATATCCTACGGGAGCGCCTCCCGGACTTTGAGACCCACCTCGACGCCAAAGAGAAACGCATTCTTCAGGAGCGTCTTCTGGCGGAAGAGCCTAAAACCCTTCAGGAAATTGCCGATGGGTATGGCCTCACCCGTGAGCGGGCTCGTCAGATCGAGGCCAAGGTCCTGGCCAAGCTCCGCCAGTTCCTCAAGGATGATCTAGAATAGAGACCTGTTAAGTCCCTTTCTTTACCCCCTTTACCCCCTTTACCCGTCGCGGCGCTCATGTTACCGAAAGCACAACAATAAAGAGACGAATAGAAACCTTTAGATAGAGAAACTCTTAGGAAGATTCATGCCTGGAAAAACTGAACTGAAACTCAAAAAAGCCGAGATCCTCAAGAAGCACGCGGTTGGCGCAAAAGACACCGGCTCTCCGGAAGCCCAAGTCGCGCTCATCACCCACCGGATCAACGAGCTCAACGGCCACTTCAAATCGCACGTGAAAGATCACCACTCGCGTCGCGGTCTGCTCAAGCTCGTCGGACAGCGCAAGCGCCTGCTCACGTACCTCAAGAGCAAAGACGCTGCCCGTTACACGAAGCTGATCACCGCTCTGGAACTCCGGAAGTAATCCTTCCCGAACCGGCTCATCCGCTTTCAAACGCATTACCCCTCGCCTTCCGATCCTTCGGACAAGGTAGGGAAAGGCCGAAGACCATTCTTCGGCGAATCAGGCCAGGCCCTTTCGCCCGGCCGTTAAGGAGAACAAATCATGAAATTCAACACTCACCAGGTTTCCTGTGAACTGGGCGGCAAAACGCTCACGATCGAAACCGGTAAACTCGCCAAGCAGGCCGACGGATCCGTATTCGTCTCCTACGGAGATACGCGCGTGCTCGTCACGGCTTGCTCGGCTTCGAGCCCAAAACCCGGCATCGACTTCATGCCCCTCACGGTCGAATTCGCTGAGCGCTGGTACGCCGCCGGGAAAATCCCTGGCAGCTTCTTCAAGCGCGAAGGCCGCCCGACCACGGAAGCCACTCTGTCGGCTCGCCTGATCGATCGCCCCATCCGCCCCCTCTTCCACGAAGGCTACTTCTTCGACACGCAAGTCGTCGTCACGGTGCTCGCCGTCGACAAGGACGCGGACGTCGACGTGGCTGCTGCGGCCGGCGTCTCCGCCGCGCTTTCGATCTCGGATATCCCTTTCAAGGGCCCAACCGCCGGTTGCCGCATGGGCCGCGTGAACGGTCAGTACGTCGTTTGCCCGACCTGGGACCAGATCGACAAGAACGAAACCGACATGGAAATCATGATCTGCGGCACGAAGAATGCCATCATGATGGTCGAAGGCGGCGCGCGCGAAGTTCCGGAAGCGGAAGTTCTCGAAGCGATCGTCCGCGGCCACAACGAGATCAAGAAGATCGTCGCGATCATCGAAGACCTCACCAAGCAGTGCGGCAAGCCGAAGCGTGAATTCACGCCGGCGAAGGTCGAAGACTCGATCACGACCCAAGTCGCGAAGCTCGCGACCGACGGCCTGAAGAAAGCGCTCCGCACGAAGGAAAAAGCGGCTCGTTACGAACTCGTCGACGCGACCAAAAAAGTCACGATGGAAGCCATCATCTCGAAGGACCTCGAGAAATCGGATCCGACGAAAGCGGCTCAGCTCAAGACCGATGCGAAAGCAACCTTCGAGCTGCTCCAGTACAACCTGATGCGCGAGATGATCCTCACGGACAAAGCCCGCATCGACGGTCGGGATCTCAAGACCGTTCGCCCGATCGCGGTCGAAGCCGGCGTGCTTCCCCGCGTTCACGGCAGCGCACTCTTCACCCGCGGGGAGACGCAAGTCCTCTCCGTCGTCACGCTTGGCACGTCCGATGACGAGCAAATCGTCGATACGATGTTCCAAAATTCGATGCGGAAGTTCATGCTCCACTACAACTTCCCTCCGTACTCCGTCGGTGAGACGGGCCGGATGGGGGGCAACTCCCGCCGCGAAATCGGACACGGCGCGCTCGCCGAGCGTTCGATCAAGGCGATGATGCCCGCTTACGAGACGTTCCCGTACACGATCCGGATCGTCTGCGAGACGCTGGAGTCGAACGGCTCTTCATCGATGGGCTCGGTCTGCTCGACCTCGATGTCGCTCATGGACGCCGGCGTTCCTTACCTCAAGCCAGTCGCGGGCATCGCGATGGGCTTGATCAAGGAAGGCGATCGCTACTCTGTCCTCTCTGACATCCTGGGCGACGAAGATCACTTGGGCGACATGGACTTCAAGGTGGCCGGCACCAAAGACGGCATCACCGGCATCCAGATGGACATCAAGATCGAAGGGATCGACGAGAAGATCATGCGCGAGGCTTTGGCCCAAGCGCGTGACGGTCGTCTCCACATCATCGGTGAGATGGCGAACGCCATCCAGCAGCCTCGCGGCGATATGTCCAAGTGGGCTCCGCGCATCACGACGATCACGGTTCCCGTGGACCGGATCCGTGAAGTCATCGGATCGGGCGGCAAAGTCATCCGCGAGATCTCGTCGCAGACCGGTTGCAAAATCGACATCAACGACGACGGGCGCATCAACATCGCGTCGGCCGATAGCGCAGCCTCGCAGAAGGCGATCGACTGGATCAAAGGCATCGTCATGGAAGCCGAAGTGGGCAAGACCTACAAAGGCGTCGTGAAGAAGATCGTCGAGTTCGGCGCGTTCGTCGGGATCCTCCCGAACCAAGACGGCCTCCTCCACGTTTCCGAGATCGCGCACGAGCGCGTGAACCGCGTCGACGACTTCCTCAAAGAAGGCGACGAGATCGAAGTGAAAGTGCTCGAAGTCGACAAGATGGGCAAAATCCGTTTGTCGCGCAAAGCACTTCTCCCGCTTCCCGAAGGTTACGTCCCTCCTCCACCGCGCAGCGATCGCGGTGACCGGGGCGATCGTGGCGGCGACCGCGGTGGAAACCGCGGCGGCGGTGGTGGTGGCGGACGTGGCCGCCCGCAGCACGCTGGCCGGTAATTCAACTCCGTTCTCTCAATAGAACCTGCGCAGGGGTCAGCTTCTCAAAGCTGGCCCCTTCTGCGTTTGGGGCCAAAAGGGCGAGCCAGAGTGGCCCCTTTTCAGGGTGGCGTTCACCAAAAGAACCAGTTTGGCACTGACCAAAAGTTCGGCAAATGCTGGATAAATAGCCGAGTTAAATACTTTTAATGTCACAATTCCAAGCAGTTAGTCGCCGTAATCGTTGGACTTTTTGATTTAAGTCGGGTCCCTTGCGGACTGGCAAAGCACTTGCTATCCCTCCGGTGCACGTTGATGTCATGAGATTCGGATTGAACTCTTTCTGGGGTTCTGCGAAACGATGACACAGCATTTCATCGGCGCAGGATGCACGGGTGAGCAAGACAGATTTAATCGGACCCGAGGATTGGGGAATTAACGGGGCTTCGGGCCCAAAGAGATGGTCGAAAGACCGCATTATGGAGAAGAGTAAAATGAAAAAGAGCACGATGATCCGGAACGGAATCGCGGCAGGAATGACGGTAGCCCTCTTGGCTGCTGGCCAAACCTTCGCAGCACAAGCGCCGGCTAAACGCCCAGTCGCTAAACGCGTCGCAACGAAAAAAGCCGTCGCGAAGAAGGCTACCGCCCAGCGCGTTCGTCTGACGAACACCGCTCCGGCCGCAACGACCCCAAACACCGCTCAGAAAAAGAAGAACGCTGAAGTCATTCAGACCTCTTCTGCTGCGCCGACGTCGGCCGCGGCGATCCCGGCTCAGACCTCGACGACGACGACCCCAGTCGCGAAGAAGTCTTTCCGCGACATTTTCAGCATGAAGTACTCGATCGCGGTCTTCGGACCAGCGGTGTCGAGCCCTCTGTCCGGATACCAGCCTGACCTCGAGACCGGCACGAACAGCACCTCTCAGGTCAGCTCCGAGAACGCCCTCGCGTTCCGCTTCAAGCTTTCGGACAAGGTCACTCTCGCTCCGACCCTCTTCTGGTTCCTCACCGCCGGCGGCGGCGAGCAAGTCGGATCCGGCCAGACGTTCGGACTCTACGATCCTTACGTGACCCTTTCGCACAGCGCGCTTTACAGCGCCGGAACGTACAACGTCTCCGGTTACCTCCGGGGTTATGCACCGACGGCGACCGTCAACCAAAACGCGAACCTCCTCCCGTACTTCCGCGCCAACCTGACGCAGGCTTACGAGATCCCGAACTCGCGCTGGTCGGTTGAGCTCCCCACGTTCGTTCAGTGGTACCCTCGCACGAACACCTCCCAAGTGATTGGCTCGGATGCAGCCAACCCGAAAAAGGGCGTGATCGATGGCAAAACGGGCGTCGGCAAAGACGCGCTCCGCTTGTACATGGGACCTGCGGTCAACTACAAAGTCTCCGACTCCTTCACGGCGGGCGTGCTCTTCGAAGCTGAAGCGCGCACGGCTTACGGCAAAGGCACTGGCGGCGACACCTTCCACAAAGAGTGGATCAACCTTGAGCCAAACGTGAGCTGGGATGTCACCAAAGCTCTGAACGTCGGCCTCTGGCTCGACTTCGCGATCGGTAAAGGCGAGCGCCGCATGGAGCTCGACACCACTCGGATCGGTGGCTCGCTCGGCTGGACGATCCTCTAGTCTTTTGCCACCTCACGGTGGAAAGCGAACCCCCGAGCGGCGCAAGCCTCTCGGGGGTTTTTATTTTGCGGGCGAGACTCGAACGAGCACGGCGTCCTGTAGGTTCACTCCGCCCGGCCTTTCGGGAAGGAGTGCCCCGGCCTTCGCCAGGGCGGACGCGGAATCAAACGAACGGATGGCCGCGCGAAGTGCCTCCACGTTTTTGAGCGCCCATCGACCAGCGCTTGCGGTCAAATGCGAGCCGCTCGACTGGCTCGCCCCGTCGACGCCGTCGGTGCTACCGCAGAGGATCTCGAGCCGACCGGTGGCGATCTCCTTTGCAAACTTCAAAAGCAGGCTGGCCGCGATCTGACTTTGTCGCCCGCCACGACCCGGGTTCTTCGGCAGATGGACTTGGGGTTCGCCTCCAAGAATGAGCCACTCCGCCGCCCTGGACCGCGTCGTTCGCTCGAGCGCACGCGCAGCGCTCACCCCGAGCTGCTCCGCCCAACCTTGCCAGGTGCCGAGCTCAGCGGCGCGACTGGAAACTGGCTTCTCTCCGCGGCGACGAATCTGCTCGTCGAGGCTATGGACCCACCGGCGATTGTCCGCCACGACTTCGTGGGCGAGCCCCTCTCCCCAGAACGGACCGCTCCCCACACTGGCGAGCGGAAACGGTGCGACATCGGAGACCACATGCACGCGAGTCTGGCGAAAAACATGCGGTGAGAAGCGTCTGAGCAATCGAGCCGCTCCGCCGCCCTTCAAACCGCACAGGCGCGCACGCCGAAGATTAAGCTCTTCGATCGTGAATGGCGCTCGGTAAAGATCACGCAGCAACGTTTGAAGTTTC
>JBEIOW010000178.1:0-5173 GCA_040377385.1 Bacteriovoracaceae bacterium
AGCGCGCGCTCTTCCATATTCAGTCGGCGGGAAAAGATGAGATCCAGCCGCTCGATCTTTTCGTGGCCATCTTTCTCGCGAAGGATTCGTTTGCGCTCCAGGCCTTAGAGGCCGAAGGCGTGAACCGCCTCGATGTGCTCAACTTTGTCAGTCACGGCATTCGTCGCGACGGTGACGGGAGCGATGCGGAAGGCGGAGAAGAACAGGAAGGCGAAGCTTCGCCGTTCAACCTCGCATCGGGCGCGGGTGAAGCGCCCGCTGCCGACAAGGGTACAGACCCGCTCGAACTCTACGCGGTCAATCTCAATGAACGCGCGCGCGCCGGCAAGATCGATCCGCTGATCGGGCGTGCGAATGAACTCGAGCGTGTCATCCAAACGCTTTGTCGTCGTCGGAAGAACAATCCCTTGCTCGTCGGCGAAGCCGGCGTCGGGAAGACGGCGATTGCCGAAGGGCTTGCCCTCCGGATCGTCGAGGAAAATGTGCCGGATCTTCTGGAGAACGCGGTCGTCTATTCTCTGGATCTGGGCTCGCTGATCGCGGGTGCGAAGTTTCGCGGGGATTTCGAGCAGCGCTTGAAGCGCGTACTGCAGTCGCTCGAGCGCAAAAAGAAGTTCGGCCAGGATCCATTGCTCTTCATCGATGAGATTCACACGCTCATCGGTGCGGGCGCCGTTTCGGGCGGGGTGCTGGATGCGGCCAATTTACTCAAGCCCTTGCTCTCGCGCGGCGAGCTGCGCTGTATCGGCTCGACGACCTATTCGGAGTACCGGACGGTGTTTGAGAAGGATCACGCGCTTGCGCGACGATTCCAGAAGATCGACGTGATGGAGCCGTCGCAAGAGGAGGCGGTTCAAATCCTGAAGGGCCTCCAGGCGCACTTCGAAGAACATCACGGCGTGCACTATACGGCGGCCGCGATCCGCGCCTGCGTGGAGCTTTCGGCCAAGCATCTGACTGATCGATTCCTGCCCGATAAGGCAATCGACGTCCTGGACGAAGCCGGCGCGAAAGCGCGTCTTCAGCAAAAGCCACGGGTGAAGCGCGCAGAATCCGAGACGGGCGCGGAGATCGATGAAGCACCCGAGCCCAAGACCGTCATCGACGTTGATCAGATCGAAGCCGTGATCTCCCAGATCGCTCGCATTCCGGCGCGTTCCGTTTCCACGAATCAGAAGAAGAAGCTCAAGAACCTCGATCGCGATCTCAAGCTCGCGATCTACGGACAGGACGCCGCGATCGAGTCGATTACCGCGTCGATTCGCTTGGCGCGCTCCGGTCTTCGTTCCGGCGATCGCCCGGTGGGAAGTTTCCTGTTCTGCGGGCCGACGGGCGTCGGGAAGACGGAGCTTTCCAAGCAGCTGGCGCACGCGCTCGGAGCACCGTTCCTCCGCTTTGACATGAGCGAGTATGGCGAAAAGCATACGGTCTCGCGACTCATCGGTGCGCCTCCGGGATATGTGGGTTTTGAGCAGGCGGGCATGCTGACGGATGCGGTGATGAAAAACCCGCACGCGGTGATTCTGCTCGATGAGATCGAGAAGGCCCATCCGGATATTTGGAATATTCTCCTGCAGGTGATGGATCACGGTACGTTGACCGACAACAACGGACGTAAGGCCGATTTCCGCAACGCCGTCCTCTTGATGACATCGAACGTCGGCTCGCGCGAGATGGAGCGTCGCCCAATCGGCTTAGGTGATCCGAACTCCCACACGCAAGGCGCAGGTCAGAAGGCGGTCGAGCAAGCCTTCAGTCCGGAGTTCCGCAATCGGCTCGATGCGATCGTATTTTTCAACCCGCTCGATCCCGTCACGATCGGTCAGGTCGTGGGCAAACAACTCATGGAGCTCGAGTCCCAGCTCATGAGCAAGGGTGTGGAGCTCGAAGTCGATGCCGACGTCCGCGAGTGGCTCGCGCAAAAGGGCTACGATCGCTTGCTCGGCGCACGTCCGATGGCGCGTCTGATCCAAGACCGCCTCAAGAAGCCTCTCTCGGAGGAGATCCTCTTTGGTCAGCTCGAAAAGGGCGGCAAGGTCCGGGTCCTCCTGAAGGGCGACGCGCCGGAGTTTGAGTTTTCACCGCGTTCAAAATCCAAGAAGAAAAGCGGCGTTTCCGTTCAGTGACTTAACGACGGATAGCGCCGCCGCCGCCGACTGCACCACCACGTCCGCCTTGAGCTTCCGCCTTCTCTTCGCGCTCAGCTTCTTCGGCCGCTGCCGCGACGGAGCGGGTCTTGTATTCGCTCGTACTGATCGGCGTACGTTGGCCGGACTGGTTGGAGAGGGTTGCGGCCACCGGCTTATCCGCGGCGAAACCGAGCACGGGTAGGAACAGCAAGGGAGCGATCGTGATCAACACTTTCGTTTTGAGACACCGCATACGGACTTCCTTTCGTTGGAGGACACTGGCAAAGGCGGGCGCGGGCGATTCCGCGCGAGCTTAAGGGATCTCGACACCGAGATAGCCGATCGATCCAATGCTGAATGTTCTTTGGGTCAGTGAGGTGCCCAGGATGACGAGTTCGCTATCGTCCTGGGGAATCGTGGCGGGCCCGTCGATTTGCGCGTTGCGAATGACGTAGCTCGACGTCGCGGCGCACGTCGCGGCCACGGTGCCGTTGTTGTTCCAACGGTGTCCGAGGCACGAAGCGGTTCCGCTCGGACCGCAGGTATTTCCGGGAGTGGCGCTCGCAAAACCCAGCGTGAACCAGCGGCGCGAACCGGCGGCCACTTCAAAGCCAATTTCCTGGAGGCAAAGGGTGTAAGTTCCCTCCGCCGCGAAATATGCGTTGAGTGCGGTCGTCGCCGCGCTCAAGAGGATCTTTTGCTCGGAAGCCCGAGCGCGCGCCTGGTAGGCGCGGTAATTGGGTACCGCCACTGCGGCTAAAATGCCAACGATCGCGACAACGACCATCAGCTCGACGAGGGTGAACCCCTCCTGATTACGTACCGCTTGCTTCACCTTTATAGATTAACTAAACTTTTGATGTAGAAGGAGTCTCGCGGGTGACACAGGGGTGTTTTGGAAAGAAGCCAATGGATCCGAAGGCTTTCCGTTGGGAATGCGTCGGAATTATTCCCTTGTGGCGGTGTCGAAAAGCCGAAGTTTCTGCATCTGCGTCGCCGTGAGTTTCTCGAGGAACGCGTCTCGCGGAATGAGTTTGCCGCCCATTCGTTCGAGATGCGGCGTCACCATCTGAATGTCCATCCAGTCGAGGCCGCGCCGGCTAAGGTGATCCACGAGATGAAGGAGAGCAAGCTTGGAGGCATCGTCGCGACGATGAAACATGCTCTCGCCCGCGAATGTCCCTTCGACGCTCACGCCGTAAATTCCCCCGACCAGCGCCTCTCCCTCCCAAACCTCCACGCTGTGCGCGAGGCCGCGTTCATAGAGGCGGATGTAGGCGTCGCGGAGATAGTCCGTGATCCACGTCCCTGCGGGCGCGTCCTGTGGGGCGCCTTCCGGCGCGGGGCGCGGGATTTTCGCACACGCTTCGATCACTTCGCGGAAGGCGCGATCGATCGTGAAGGTGAATTTCGAACGCTTGCGGGCGCGCTCCAAGCTACGTGGGATGTGAAGGTCTCGAAACAACAGCACGCCACGTTCGGCAGGACAGAACCACGGAAGAGGGAGTCCTTCGATTGGCCAAGGGAAGATGCCCTGGCGATAAGCGAGGATCAGCGTCTCGGGCTGAAGGTCACCCCCGAACGCCAGCAGGCCGGATTCGTCGGCGGTGCGTGGATCAGGAAAACGATGAACAGCCATTTGCCTCGCCAGGGGAGTTGCGGTTGCGCTCAGTAAAGCCGACAAAAAAGGTTCGAGTGTTACAGTCGGAAAATGATCGCATGGAATCGGTAATCTTTCCCATCCCCTTGATGCTTTGTTGCGGCTCGTTATAGACCCCAAGATGCCCTTGGGAGGGGGCAGTGCAATGAAAACTCCGAACTCTAAATCCCTGTTCTGTTTCTCGTCCATGTTTGCCGCCCTGTGCCTGGGCGGCTCGTCTGTAATCGTACAAGCGGCAGAATCGCGACTGGATCCTCGCGTTGAGAAGCATCTGACCATTGATCGCGTGATCACCGAGATGAGTGAGGAAACGATCAGCTACGACCTCGTGCCCGAAGGTGCGGCGAGTGAGGGCATGCGTCTCTTCACCTTAGAGGGAGGGGATGAAGGGGACGGTGGCCTGATTAGCGATCTGGAGATCGTGGACGTCGTCGTCGACAAGGTCATCAACATCGGCAAGAAGATCTGGGAAGTGGTGAAGGCCGGAAAACCCGTGGTTTCGGCCAAGGAAATGCGCGCCACCGCATTGCCCCAGGGAGCGAAGGACTGGCGCCAGCTTCAAGGCTGGGAAGCCCCCCGGTCCCGAACCTATCGGATTGCCTACACCAACCTCTACGGGATGACGGTCGTCGATTACTCGTTCCGGATTACCTACACGTACGGCGGCAATGTCGATGGCGTCGGCCGCTATCTGACGAACGTCTCGGTCGTCCCCGCCAAGGCGAGCGTCGCCTGGGGCTACTCCTTTGACTCTGAAGCGTCTGTTCCGAGCGTGATCAACCTGGGGAGCAAAACAGCCCCGGTGGCGGGCATGGAGCTTCAAATCAAATGGACCGTGAAAACGGCTCTGAAGCACGAGCAGCAGCAGTCCGCGTACTTCGTGGACGGTAAGGGCGGCTTTAAGGACCTGAACTAAGGAATGGGGAGCGCTTCCTGAGAGCTTTCCCACGGGAATTCCCCTCAGGAAGCGCTTGCCTCATCGCCGGCTTTGGGCCATAACCGCCTGAATCGATTTACTGTTTGAAAGGAATACAGGGAACTCATGACCCAAGCTCAAGCCGCCACTGGCGCGAAGACCGCGAACAATCAGCCAGGCCGCCGCAAACTCCGCGCGATCGGTCGTAAGAAACGCGCCGCTAAACTCCAGGCCGAGCCGGAGTTCAAAAAGGCTTTCATGGAAGCCAAATCCAAGCGCGCTAACGATAAAAAAGCTGCTTTCCGCAAGAAGAAGCGCGGCAAGAAGTAAGCGCTGATCAAACTTTTTCGGGAGAGCCCCGGGATCCCAACGGATTCCGGGGCTTTTCTTTTTCGTGGGGCATGCCCCCGAAAGGGCGTTCATGGATCGCGTTCCGGAGAGCCGTCGCTTTAAGGGTTGGGTCAAGCC
>JBEIOW010000001.1:0-19336 GCA_040377385.1 Bacteriovoracaceae bacterium
GGAGCGGAAAACGATCCAAGGCGCGCCGCGCTTCAGACTCCAGGCGGTGTTCAACGAGCGCATCCACGATAAACCCGAGAAATTTCGGCTGTCCGGCGCAGCTGATCGCCGCCTTCTCGAAAAGCTCCAGCGCACGGGACTGCGTATGCTGAAGCAGGTAGTGCTTGCCGGCAACGATTAGGGCGGAGCACATGTAGTTCACAAGCTGCGCGTTTCGCTCGTCGAGCAAGGTGAAAATCCGATAGTAGTTTTCGATGTCGGCGTAGTTTCCAGTGACGATCGCCAACCGCAGGACGGACGTGAGTCGCTGCGGATTGGCAGGAAAGTACTGGGCGACCCTCTTCACGACATCGTAGGCTTCCTGATGTTTTTTCTGATTCTGTAGGAGCTCGTAGAGGCCGACGAGGCACTTGTAGTGGATCCGATTGAGGGACAATCCTTGCTCGAACTGTCCGGATGCGGCCGAGATAGCTTCCTTCATCAGCTCGGCTTGCCCGAGGTAGAAGCGAGCGAGCGTGGGCTTGGGATCAAGCGTGATCGCTCGGCTTAGCTGCTGGATCGCTGATTCCGTCTCGCCACTGATGAGCAGCTTCTTCCCGGCTTCAATCGTCCGCAGGTATTCGCTGGGGAAAACTTTTGTCATCACGGCCTGCTGCAGTGATTTGCGGAGAGTGACGACGCTATACGGTTTGAGGATGAAGGTGTCGACGTCCTCTTCGGCGGCCTGCGCTACCGCGGATTGAGAGGTATTCCCGGTGACGAGCACAAAAAGGTTCTTGGCATTCGGATCTGCGTCTCGTCGCAGATCTTGTAAAAGATCAAGGCCGGAGCGGTTGCCGATCTGAAACTCGCAGAACACAATTCCGGGCTTCTTATCGTTGATGAGCTGTTTGGCTTGATCCCAGTGTGAAGTGACTTCGATCGAATCACGACGGCAGCCGAGCTCAGAGAGGGCGGAGGCGAGACGTAAACACGACCCGGTATTCGGATCGGCGATCATGATTTTGGAGGCGGACAAAACCTCCTGGACGCGCTTGAATTCCGGAGAGGATTCCTTTGGAAGCATAGGACTAGATGCCTCGTCCCGTTGCGAGGTTGATGAATTGGCCGACTTCCCCTTGGCGCTCATCGTAACTCTTCTGGATGCGCGTGATTTTTTCCATCCCATCCGCCGGTGGACGGAAGGTAATCAGGGCCTGCGGACTTCCCGGGATTTGTTCGATTTGTTCGACGGCTGCTTGAATCGCAAACTGTTCGACGCGCCCCTTGGCGCGGGTCCACTTCACGGAAATCTCGATGAGGGACTTCACCGGTGGAGGAGCTTGTTCGATGAAGAGCTGCAGGATGCCGTCCTCGCAGGCGAGGAGTTCCGCAGGGATCCCTTTCGCTGATTTCGAGGCGGCTGGACGGAGCTCCAGCTCGACTTTCATCGATTCAAATGCGCTCTCGCCGGTTTTCCATTGGGAGTCTTCCTCGCTGAGTGGCGGAATCGCGAGACCGGCGAGGGACGCGGGTAGGCCGTCTTCGCCATCGCCTGCGCTTTCGCTGCCAAACGCGGGAGTCTCGCCCGGTTTCTTCTCGGAGGCGAGATCGCGCTCATTCCGGACGGCGTGACCGGAGGGAAGATCGTCGTCAAAGGAGTTGAGGAGGTCCTCGGCTGAGCCTGAAGCGCGATCCGGGCGACCGGATGAGGCTGATTTACTGGAAGGCGTTTCTTTGCTCTCAACCGACGACCGGCGTCCATCGCGTACGGAGCCTTCTGAAGGTCGATCCTTTTCGATCGTGGCATCTGCCGGCCGCGAGTTTTTCTTCGCGTTAGCCGCATCGTCTTGTCCTAAGCCGCGGCCACTGTTGAATTTGTTCCCACGACCGGTGTCGAGTCCGTCCCAGTCCACGGGGGCGTCTTCTTCGTAGGTACTTTTCTTCTTCTGGCTATTTGCCGTGGTCCCAGCGGTTTCTTCAGCGCCGGGTTTGCCCTTTGCGGAACTTGCAGAAGTCCCTTTTCCTGCCGCCTTTTCTTGGGCCGCTTTCTCTCGAGCTTCCGCTTGGGCTCGAGTTTCGTCCTTGAGGCGCGCGGCGTTCTCAGCACGTTCAGCAGCCTGACGTTTTTCTTCGTTTTGGGCCTTTTGAATCCGCTCCTTGGCGGCCGCGCGAGCTTTCTCCTTCTCTTGCTCGATTTCTGCGAGCGTGAGGGGGGTCTTCTCGGCTTCGAGCTTGGCGGCTGGATCAGTAGACTTACGACTGGGAATATCCTGCGTATCGCCGCTCTTCGCGTCGGCCTTCTTGGTGGCGGTGTCTTTTTCGGCCGCGGATTTTGGAAGCGCCTTCTTTGCATCGCCCTCCGCCACACCGGCTCTTTTGGGGTCATTGCTTTTCGGGTCAGTGCTTCTCAGTTCGGCGCGCTTTGCTTCCGGAGTGTTTCCAGAGTCGTCATCCACTGACGACCGGGCCGATTGAGTCGCCTTGCTTGCTTCCGAAGAGGAGGAGGGGTTCTTCTTGTCTTTGGTCGCTCCGGTGCCGCTATCGGTGTCTCCGAGGCTGGATTTTAAGGCGGCTGTTCGCTCTTCCACCGTAGAGCGGGGATCCGTGGCGGGCTTGGCCTTACCGCTTTCGCCGCCAGCGTCGGCTCGTGCGACTAGGTTCGCTTTTTTTGCCGAATCCGGACGATTCGGGTGAAAGCCGCCTTCTTCTTCGGTATCGGTGTTTGCGCTGCGCTTATCTCGAGCCGCCTGAGGATCAGCCGAAGGGTCATTCTTCGAATCGAGTCCGTGGAAGGGAGTGTCCGAGAGGTCCGAACCAGACTTTCCTGACTTTCCGTTGGAGCCCCCGGCCGCACTTGCCGAGCCGGTTTTGTCGGAGAAGGCCGGACTCGCACGGTCGCCTTCGGTGAGTTTCGAGCCCCATTCGTCGGCGGTCTCCTCGTCATTGCCCGAGCTATCGCGGAGGGACTTTTCTTTCGCGGCTTCGGCTTCTTCGTCCAGGACGGTTTTCTCGCGGGACACGGAAGACTTCTCCGTGCGGAGCTTCATGTCGAATTCCCACGAGGCGGCGATGATCGGTAGCCATTTTTCGGCCTGCAGGGACTGTTCGGTAATTTCTAGAATGCCGGCGGCGGGACTCTGGAAGCGGACGCCTAGCTCCTCATCTCCTTTGCGAAAGGTCAGCGAAATTCGATCCCCGACGAATCGCCAACGATTTTCACGCCAGAGGGAGGCGGGTTCATTTCCGAAAAAGATCCAGGACCCGCGATCAGATGCGAATTCGTTCGCTGGCTGCTTAGCGTCCTGAGGTGGGTGGGGGACCCACTTCCAAAAACGTTGTGTTCCCGCTGCCACCGAGGTCTTTGCGCTGACTGACTCCCAGGATCCTTTGCTGGGCGAAGGTCCTTGCATCTCGATCAGCCAGCGTCCCATGACGACTTTGATGTCCCGGGTCTTACGCTCGATGAGCCAGTAGTCTTCGGCGATATCGAGAGGGGGGTTCCATTGGGTCTGTGATTTTTCTTCCTTCGCCGAATCCTTGCGCTCGTTGGTCCCGTTCGCGCCTTTGGCCTGACCGAAAGAATCTGCGTTTGCTTTGCGGAGGTTGGTTCTTAGAATTTGCGCGAAGCGGTCGACCTTGAGCATGAGTGAGCGAGGAGGAGTGGTTGCCTCGATCACCTCTGAGGCGCCCTTTTTCGAAAGGGTTTCGTAGACTTTGGGATGGTCGAGACGATTCAGCACGATGACTTTCATGAGGCCAGACTTCAGCTTCTTGGCGCTCGCCGAAAGAAACTGCAGAACGGCCATGAGGTCGTTCTTGTCTGCAACCATGAGCATGATGATCGACATCTGAACTTCAGCCGGCAGCTTGGCGTTCAGCTCTTCAACTGTTTGAGTTTGGAGCCACTGCCGTTCGTTTGATCGCTGAACGACGGATTCCATCTGCTTGATGGCGACGGGGACCGGGTCCCGCGTACACGCGCAGATCCAGAGTTCTTTTTTCTTTTCTTCGGCTGAAGAGGGGGCTGAATTGCTCATGCTGTAGATTAATTCTACAGCGACTCTTTATCGTTCTCGCGAGCAATCTGCGAAATTTCTTGCTCGAACCTCATTCGAACCGCAGTCGAGCCACAGTCGAGCCAAAAATTTGACGTGTGCTATTCGAACCGTTCTGGCCGGAAGGGTCTCGGGTCGGTGATCGAGCTCTTGCCCGCGATGAGGTCAGACGCTAGACGCGCAGAGCCAGGAGCGGATTGCAGCCCAAGCATCTGGTGCCCGACGCTGTAGAAGAGGTTCGACCATTTTTTTGAGTACCCGACCATCGGAACGCCGTCTGGGGTGCAAGGGCGGAGGCCGCGCCAGATTTCGCTGATGGTGGGTTTTTGCTCCGGGCTCGAGGTCATGTGGAGGTGGGCTTGCGCTCCGTTGAGGATCGCCTGAACCCGACGTGGCGTGATGCTGTCGTCACCGTCAACGAGTTCAAGAGTGCCGGCCAGACGCACGGAACCTGCGCGCGGGGTGACGGCGAGTTTACGCTCCAGAATCATCAGCGAGTGCTTAGGTTTGATCGCGAAGTCGTCGGCGATCAAGCTGTATCCCTTGCCGCCAAGGATCGGCACGGAGACGCGAAGACGCTTGGCCAGTGCGTGCGACCAGGATCCGAGTGCAAAGACGACGAGTTCCGGCGCGAAGCGTCCGCGAGTCGTGAGAACTTCCCGGATCTTCGGCGTCCCGCTTCCGCCTGCACTGAACTCAAAATCGTAAGCTTCAGTGCGCGAAAGCAGCTTTCCGCCCGCCGCTTCGAATTCCCGCACGAGCGTCCGGACCACTTCGAGGGGCTCGGCCGACGCTTCGGTCGGGAAGTAAACGCCGCCGCGAAGGCCGGGCTTGAGGGCGGGTTCTTTCTCCAGGATTTCGTCAGAGGTGAGCGTCTGGCCTGGGATGCCGTGCGCGGACATGAGGCTCATCTCGGTCTGCGCGGCACGCAATCCGTCCGCTGTTCCGCTCACCATGAGCAATCCATTTTGGCGGAAATCCAGAGTTTGGGGCGCCTTCTTGGCCAGCTCTTGGTAAAAAGTCAGGCTGTATTTGGAAATCTCGGCGAGCACGGCGACGGACTCGCGCAGCCGCTTCTCGTTCATCGCGAAGAGAAACGACAGCATCCAGCGCGCGAGCAGGTAGCTGGGCTTCGGGTGAATGTAGAGTGGGCTTTCCGGATTGAGGAGCCAGCCGATCGACTTCCAGAACATGCCGGGTTGAGGCAAAGGCATCGAAAAGCACGGGGTGATCCAGCCGGCGTTTCCGTAGGAGCAGCCGAAGCCCGGTTCACCGCGGTCGATGATCGTGACTTGGCGTCCAGCGCGCTGAAGCTCGAGGGCGAGCGAGATACCAACCACTCCGGACCCGAGGACGAGAACGTCCACTTTTTTGCTTTCCACGAAGAACTCTCCCTTAGGCTCAGTCTGGCGAGCCTAGCAGATTTCCAGCACAGTTTGCTCCCGTGAGCCTCGTTTGGCGAGATCGAAGGGGAGGTTTTTTTGGATCGATCCTTCAATAGCGCGGAGGATATCGAGTTTCCAGTGATCTCGGCGAGAAACCAGGCTGACCTCCCGAGTGGGCACGGGATTGGCGAAAGGGCGAACGTGGCGTTTGAGTTCCGCCTCTTTCATGATGGCCGTCATGAGCGCCGGAACCATCGTATAGCCGCGATTCTGCAAGACCACGTTCTTTAAGGTGTCGAGGCTGCCTCCTTCGAAGTGGATGTTCTTCATGACGGTTCCATCCGCCTGGCCGGACGAGGGTGGAAGGGAGCAGAAATTCACGACCTGGGTTCGGAAGCAATGACCGTCCTTGAGCATCCACATCTCAGCGCCATCTAGGTCGCTGGCCAGGACCTTGGTCTTTTTGAGCAGGGGATGTCCGGCGGAAAGATAGAGGTGGAAGGGCTCGTAGTAGATCGGCCGTTCCTTGAACCCACCCTTCGGCAAAGGGGTGGCCATGATCGCGCCATCGAGCCGGTCTTCTTGTAGTTCGTGAAGGATGGCCTCGGTTTGCAGCTCCTCGATTCGAAGTGCGACGTTCGGGTAGGTTTCCGAGAAGTGGCGGATGAAGCGCGGAATCAGGAAGCTCGCGATGGTGGGGATGATGGCAAGGCGGAATTCGCCGGTGAGACCGCCGCCTTTGGCTAGTCCTCGCGACAATCCGAGGAGTTTTTCGTGCTCGCGTCGCACCACTTTGGCTTGTTCGAGAAAG
Organism: Bacteriovoracaceae bacterium; assembly: GCA_040377385.1. GTDB lineage: Bacteria > Bdellovibrionota > UBA1018 > UBA1018 > UBA1018 > JBEIOW01. Next base: position 6,234 of record JBEIOW010000001.1, read on the forward strand.
TGGCGTCCTTCGGGGGTGGGGATCACGGGCTTTCGCGCGCGATCAAAGAGCTGGATTCCGAGCTCCTCCTCGATCTTTTGAATCTGCTGGCTCAGTGTGGGTTGGGAGACGTGGCAGGCGAGAGCCGCTTTTCCGAAATGCTGGTGCTTCTCGACGGCGAGTGCGTATTCCAGCTGGCTTAGGGTCGACATATTGATAGTTATAAACTATCAAATTATAGAAACAATCGATTTCATAAATCGAAGGATTTGCGCGATCCTATAGAGGAGTTAAACACTGGATCAAACCACCACCGCTAAGGAGCCACCCAATGAGCATTCAAGCCCTGAAAGACCTGATTCCTGACTATGGCCGCGACATTCGTTTGAATTTGGAGAACGTACTGACGACCGATGACGGCGCGCCAGGATTGACGCCCGAGCAGATCGGTGGAGTCGCGCTCGCCTGCGCTTATTCGTCCGGCAACCGCGGTGTGATCGACGGGATCGAAGGAGAATTTGCGGCGAAGGTCGGTCCGGCCGTGGTCGAGGCCGCGAAGTCGGCCGCTACGATCATGGGAATGAATAACGTCTACTACCGCTTCACGCACATGGTTGAGGACAAGGAGATCGCGAAGCTGCCGGCTCGTTTGCGTATGAATGTGATCGGAAGCCCCGGAATCGCAAAAGTAGATTTTGAGCTGATGTCACTCGCGGTCTCCGCTATTGAAGGCTGCGGTGCTTGCGTGAACGCGCATGTGCACGAAGCGCGCAAGGCCGGCATCGCCAACGAAGGGATTCAGTCTTCGATCCGCATCGCCGCCATCATCACCGCGGCTAAGCAGGCGATCGCGATGAAGTAGTTTCCGGTGTGACCGGAGGCACAGGACACTCTCCCTCGGGTAGGGCTGAAGGCAGGACGAAGAGCGCAAATAGCAGGGCGGTAAGCGGGAGCAGACCGTAGCGCAGCGCCCACTCGTTCGCTGCAGATCCAATGATGAACTGCGATGGAGTAGTGAAAAGCGTAGCGCAAAGCGCTGCCGCTTTTGGTCGTGCTCGAGCGAGGTAGGCGAGCGGCAGGATCCAGAGGAGGTAGAGGTTCTTCTGGCTGACGACCCCAAAGATGGGAATTAAGGCGAGGCCGAGGGCCAAGCCGGATTCGCGGGCTAGTCCGCGACGTCGCCACTGGTAGCCTGCGATCGTCACGGACACGATGAGGATCGATAGGAAAAGCTGCGCCGATCGACTGGGTGCTATCCGGATGAACGCCCCGAAGAGCGACTGATTGTTGAGGGTGTTCGGGAGGAAGAGAGCGTCAGGCCGAAGCAAGAGCTCGAACCAAATCTGGAAAGGCTCCGCTCCGAACGTCAAAGAAAGCAGGCCCCCCGCCGCCAAGGCCGCCAAACCTAGAGCGAATCGGCGTGAATCTTTGCGCGCGAGTTCGACCCCGAGGAGCAGCACAGCCTGGAACTTAAGGAGTGCGCCGGCAGCAAACGTCACTGCGGAGGTCCTCGCGCGGTTGAGCGCAGAGAAGACGAAGAGGCAGGCGAGTAGCGTAGAGATCTGTCCGACTTGGGAGTTGTCGATCGCGAAACGGAGCATGCCCACGAGGACGATCAGCGTCGCGCTCGAGCTCAAACCGAGCGAGCGGCGGAGCTTGATGAGCGTCGCGGCCAAGGCGCCCCATTGGAGAGTGACCCAAAGCAAGCGCGCGAGTTCGATCGGAAGCAAGGCGAATGGAGCAAACACCCATCCCCACACGGGTGCGTATCGGAAAGACGCGGTCTCACCGAAAACTAAGAGAAAGGAAGGGGACTCTCCTCGGAGCTGGCTCAGAAATCGCGAAGCCTGCCGGAAATAGAGATCAAAATCGGTGTAGCCCTCGGTCCCCCAGGTACGCGTGATCGCAAAGACCGTAGCCGACAGAAAGAGGAGTTGCGTAAGGCGATCGACGGCCGAGTTTTCACGCAGAGCGGCAGAAAAATGCGTGAAAGATCGAGGGGGTAGCGGCATCGGTGGGATCGAGCCTAACAGATATTCCGGGACTAGCGAAACCACGGGCGTGTGCGTTAAGATAGTCCTATCGAACGCATTAGGATCATGATACCTGATTGGCGCTTTGTATTAAGCAGTCTGTGTTTCAATGTCTGTCGTTACTGTTAGGTGAATCGCTATGCTTCTAAACGAGTCTGTGAGCAATCGTGCTCAGGTCCTCTTTAGTGGCCCCAACCCTAAGGAGGTTTCATGGGTAAAAAGCTTTATGTAGGCAATCTTCCGTTCTCGGCCACCGACCAAACGCTCGCGAGCATTTTCGCTCAGTGCGGAACGGTCGTTTCTGCGAAAGTGATCACGGATCGTGACACTGGTCGCAGCAAAGGCTTCGGCTTCGTCGAAATGTCGACGGACGGCGAAGCGGAAGAAGCCATTTCTCAGTTCAATGGCGCTGACTTCGAAGGTCGTCCTATGACGGTCAACGAAGCGAAGCCAATGGCTCCCCGCGAAGGCGGCGGCGGTCGTGGTGGTTTCGGCGGCGGCGGCGGCGGCGGTGGTCGCGGCGGCTTCGGCGGTGGTGGCGGCGGCGGTGGCCGTGGCGGCCGCTACTAAGCGCCCTTCCGAATTCATCTGAATGCAAAATTTTGATGAACTCCGGCTGCCTGAGCTAGTCGCTCAGGCAGTCCGGAGTCTCGGTTTTACCCGCCCGACGCCGATCCAGGCTCAGGCGATTCCTGCGGCGCTCACCCGTCGCGACCTCATCGGCTGTGCCCAGACAGGCACTGGAAAAACGGCCGCTTTCAGTATCCCCATCTTGCTCCGTCTGATGAAGACCCAGGATCGCACCGCTTTGGTGCTCGTTCCAACGCGTGAACTCGCGCTGCAGATCGAGAAGTTCTGGGTCGCGCTGACGAAGAATATCAAAGACATGCCCGTGGCTTGCCTCATCGGTGGCGCGTCCATGAAACCTCAGCTGCGTGCACTCGACGCTTCGCCGCGACTCATCGTCGCGACGCCAGGTCGCCTGCTCGATCACGTCCAACGGGGGAGTTTGACGCTTTCGCGCACGGAAATCCTCGTCCTCGACGAGGCGGATCGCATGCTCGATCTCGGCTTTGCTCCGCAGCTCAATCAGATTCTGCGGTATTTGCCGAAGACGCGGCAGACGCTGCTGTTCTCGGCGACGCTGCCGGAGTCGATCGAGCCTTTGCTCGCGAAGTACATGAAGGATCCGATCCGCGTGAGCGTGGATCCTCCGGATCAGCAGAGTTCCGATCTCATTCAGCAGGCGGCCATTTCGGTCACCATGCGGGGTAAGAACGAAGCGCTGCTCGACGAGATTAACGACCGCAAGGGTTCGGTGCTCGTCTTCACACGCACGCAAACCCGCACCGACCGCGTGGCTCGCTATCTGGGTGACTCTGGAGTGAACGTCGGCCGCATTCACGGCGCACGCACGCAGGGTCAGCGGACACGAGCGCTCGACGGATTCCGCTCGGGTGAGATTCGCGTTCTCGTCGCCACCGACATCGCCGCCCGCGGGATTGATGTCGCGGGTGTCGCCCACGTCATCAACTACGATTTGCCGATGGTGCCGGAAGATTACGTTCACCGCGTGGGTCGCACGGGTCGCGCCGGCAACACTGGCGAAGCGACGTCCTTCATCACTCCGGAAGATCACCAGCTTTGGCGGGCGATCGTAAAGCTGCTCCAGAAGCGTGGCGCGGAAGTGCCCACGCCCAAACTCGCACGCAATGCGGGTCCAGAGGCGGCGATTGCTGCCCCGAAGGCCCCTTCTCGTCCGAGTGGGGGGCAGGGTCAGCGTCCGCAGCGTCGCGGGCACCGTAAAGGCGCAAGTGGCGGAGGGCGTCCTCCTGCTGGGAGCGGCGGATCTGCGTCTGCTTCGAAGCGGCGGCGTCCGGACTGGACGCCGCGCTGAAGCGATCGTTCGTCAACTGGGACTTTCGTCGGCGAGCAGCTCGTGTAGCCAGCGTCGTTGGCGCTCGGCATGGGCACCGTCCCAGCTGACTTTCTCACAGCGCGCGCAGCACCAAAACTTCTCGTGAGCGTCGGCGGTTTCCCGCGGCAGTCGTTCATACGCGAGTTCGCGACTGATCGAATGCAGGTCCCCGTTGCATTCCGGGCAGCGGAGGAATGCTCCGGCGCCGCCAAGCGCTGCGGCTCGCAGAGCGGGTTCGTTCTTCAGAATTTCCAGCAGCTGTTCGCTGGGCTCGGTCGAGCGCAGCCGTCTTGTCTCGAGTGCATCTGCCGCGTCGCGAGGGGCGCCACTTGGGCGCGATGGCGCGAGAATCAAGATTCGAAACTCCTCGCGCGCGCGATCGTGCAGAGCTGCAACCGTAGGGACAGGATCATCCGACGCGAGCGCCGTATCGAATCCGATTCGCCGGAGATGTCGGGCGAGCGGCATCAGATCCCGATCGAGCAGAAATCGGACGGGCGCATCATTGCGAACGAGGCGAAGTCCTTCCATTCAATCACTTCTCATCGAGGCGGTAGCGGATAATGCCGATGGGCTCGCGTTCAAACTGGACGGCGATCTCCAGCTTCTTGCGAAGCGTCTCGGGGTCCAAAACGGTACGGTCTAAGTGTTGGCGAACTTTGAGTGGGTCAATTCGCAGATTCCGGTACGTCACCGAGCATTGCAGATCGAGTGGGTCGGCCACACCGGTTTCGACGTTGACGACGGCGCCGCACACGGCTTTGGCATTTTCACCGATGAGGACACCCGGCTCCTCCGCCGAAGGCTGGAGTGTGATCTTGCGCAGACGCGCGCCGGTGAGGTCGCGTGGGAGGCGGTAGCGAAGCTTTTCCAAGCCTCCGCGGTGATCGAGTTCGACGTCAAACTGGATGGGAAATCGAGCGAGCTCGATGAGCTCGGCATCCGATACCGGGACCTGATAGGTGCCGCCGCCGAGTTGGGTTTCCGCGGCGAATCCTGGGGTGACTCCAGCGAGTTGAGGAAGAATCAGGCTCAAGCCGGCGATCTGAATCAGCTGAGGCATTTTCATGAAATCTCCTTTGAAATCAACGTAGTTGGAGGCACCGGTCCCTGTGGAAGAATGTATCGGCAGGCCCGCCCCTTCCCGACGCGGGTAGCCATACCACGCTGAGCTAGGGCTGACAAATCGCGGCAGGCAGTCGGGAGCGAGACATCGAAATGCTTCGCGACTTCGAGAGTCGCCACCGAGCTCCGACTCTCGAGGAGCTCGAGGATCTGGTGTTGGCGAAAATTGAGATCCGGAAACGGTGTCCGGTTCTCTTCTCGTAGCCGAGGCAAGGCTTGGAGCAGGACGGTCGACTTAGAGTCGGCGTCGTCCGATGCGCGATGAGCGGTCGCTCGCAGGTGGAGCCGTCGCAATCCTTCCGGTGTCCAGCAGAGGCGTTCAATTTGCGGATCGAGAGTGTAGCCATTCTCGGTCGACTGAATCCAGCCCCCGTAGCTTCCGAACGCTTTGCGGATTTTTGCGATCGAGGCGTAGAGGAGCGGATCGTGACGGAGCGGAGAGTAGCGATAGCCCCAGATTTCTTCGATGAGCTCCGCCTTGCTCGCGGGTCGGCTGGCGATACGCTCGAGGATCTTCCGCAGCATTCCGCGCATCCCGCGTCGAATGAAGAGCAAGTTGCCGCGATCGACGAGTAAGAGTGAACCGGGCAGGACGTCCAGGAGTACAGCGCTTCGGTAGGGTTCGATTCCCAGGGCGTCGGGAATCAGGCCAAGCCAGCCGCGCTCGATCATTTCACGTAGGTGATCGCGCTTGGTTCGCGCATCCGACGCCGACCGGAGATCATCGAAAAGATCGCCGAGTGGGTCTTCTCCCGGCCGAATCACGAGTCGCGTGGGGGCGGGCGACGCTTCGGGCTGCAGTAACCGACCTAGAGCGCGGTGATCGCGCGCGTCTTGAGTGGAGCGCCATACGGGGAGGAGCAGATTTCGCAGATCCTCCGCGCTTTCGGCGAGTCCCAGTTCGCGGCAAAGCTTGTACTCAAAAGCGGCGAGCTGATGCCGCGTCGGCGCTTCGGTTCGTTCGGGAAGGCTGGCGCGCGCAGCTTTGACGAGGCTGAGTGCAGCGAAGGAATCGCGCTCCATTCTTTGGATTTGCGCGAATCGGAGCTGCAGCGTGGCGGCTTGGCGCTGGTTGCGGTGGCGATAGATCGTATCGCAGATCCGGTTCAACGTTTGGCGCGCCTTGGAGGCTTCGCCACGTAAAATCCACTGGCGTGCGAGTTCTAGTTCAAGCTCACCTTGGGTGAAGGTGTTTTGCGCCTGTGCCGCACTGTCGCGCGCCTCCGTCAGGCGCGCGATGGCTTCCTCCGGCTCGATGCCAAACTGCACGCGTTGAGTAAGCCAGTTTACACGGAGAGCTGAGGCGATGCCGCCGTTCCCGAGGCGTTCTGCGATGCTGATGGCGGACTCAAAGCGGGCGAGGCCCTTGCGAATTTCCCCGCCGCGAATTTCAGTGTGGCCAAGGAGGTCGAGCGCGAGGGCCTGACCGAAATGGAATTTCGCTTGAAGCGAGCTCTGCCAGGCTTGCTCGGCCCAGCGGCGGCAAGCCGCGTGACGCCCAAAGAAGAATCGGTAGAATGCGACTCCTTGCGCGGCGTAGAAAGCGTCTCGATGCCGGATCAGCGGCTCGCTTGCCGCGCCGGTCGAGCTTCTGCGCCTCAGGCGAATCTGGCGGAGGTTCTCGGCGAAGTAAGCTCGGGCCTCTTCATAACGGGAAACTCGCGTGAGGCCCACTCCCACAAAGAAACGAGCAGCGATCGCGCCTTCGGAGTTCTGAAGGAGGGAGTGGAATTCGGTGAGGGCCTGGTCCAGCTGACCCAGGAAAACCAGCGCGCCAATTCGCTCGGCGCTCGGCGCGCTGGCGAGTTGAAGGGTTTGCTGAAAGTTTCCCGCCCAGAAGGCGGTCTGCGCGGTTTTCACCGGAAGAGAAGTAGACGAAGCCCGTCGGGCTGTCAATCCAATCAAATCAAATCACATCAAATCTGTCAGATGTCATGTCTAGGGTTGCCGGAGCGCTTGCGTTACGTTCATCGACGGAGAATGACTGATGAATCACCTACCTGCTCAAAATAGCCGCTTTTTGTTCCCCGCCTGGGCGCTGCTCCTCGTGAGCGCTTCGTTGGGTGGAGTTTCCGCCTGCGAGTTTCGCGAGGTGAAAGGCGCTGACCGGCGCTCGTTGGAGACTCCGATCGGCGCGAAGGTCGGATTTGACCGAGTTCTCCGCGAGGTTTTCCAAGCCAACTGCGTGAGTTGCCACGGTTCCATCGCTGGCGTGACGCTCAGTAACTACGAATCAGCTAAGCAAGTCGCGGAGCGCGTTCTGCACGCGATCGACGGCGGCCGAATGCCGCCCCGGGGTCCGCTCGCGGCTGCCGAGCGGAATCTGGTCGCGCAGTGGATCAGTGACGGGCTTCTGGAAGTGAGCGTAGAAGTCGAGGACACGGGTACCGGCACGGATACAGGTACCGGCACGGATACAGGTACGGAGCCGCCTTCCCTTCCTCCGAGTTACGCTTTGATTCGCGAAAAGGTTCTCGCACCGATGAACTGTCTGGCGTGCCATTCCGCTGGCCGAGTGAATCTCGTTTCTGCCGAGACGATTCGCGCGAGTGGTTTAGTAGATCCGATTCGAGTGGAGGAGAGTCGTCTTTTGAGGGCGATCAGTCCGCGCGCGGATGGTGGTCCGGCGGCGATGCCGCCGGGTCCCGGCAAAGTGAGCGAAGAGAATGTTCAGCTCGTTCGCGAATGGATCGAAGCGAATCTACCTGAATAAGGCCACGTGAATCACTGCGAACGGAGACTGAGATGAAAAACGTCAAAGCCAATATTTTGAAGCTCCTGGGAATCAGTCTAGTCGGCGGGTTGTGTTTGGGCTGGGTGGCGAGCGCGATCGCCGCTGTGCCTCCGGTCGGAGAAGGGTTTCAGTGCGGGGGTGGGGCCGTGCAATTCGAAGCGGTCGGCAAGCCGAGCTTCTTGAAGATCCGCGGGAAAGGGGCGGCCCCGGAATGCGAGAGCAACCTATTGGCGGGCAAGGTACACGCGAAGTTTCGCTTTGATCTGCGCACCCTCGATACCGGCATCGGCGTGCGGAACGAGCATATGAAGGACAAGTATCTGGAAGTCGGGACCCATCCCTACGCGGAGCTTCGCATCGAAAATCTCTCTCTCGATCCGAAGATCGCGGCGGCTCAGGCGGGAGGGAAGGTTCCGTTCACCGGCGTGCTGGCACTGCACGGCGTGGAGAAGGCGGTCACCGGAGAGGCGATTCTGGGCGAGCCCGGCGTCTCTCCGGCGATTCTCGCGGAGACGGAAATTCGGCTGAGCGATTTTGGGGTCGCGATTCCTTCTTACGGCGGGATCACGGTCGCTGATCTCGTAAAAATCCGAGTGGAAGTGGAGCGTCTCGTGGCGAAGGTCGCGCCGTCTGCGGCTAAGGGCCCGGCGACGAAGTAGCTGCGAGTCGGCTCGCGCGCAAGCTTTCGGGGATGGGGACTTCGGATCCGGACGCGATCGCGTCGAGCAGCCAGCGCGCACACAAAGGAGACCAGAGAACACCCTTCGAGCCGAGTCCGTTGAGCATCCAGGCTCCTGCGCGTTTGGGATGAAGTCCGAGCACGGGTAGGTGATCGGAGGCGTGAGTTCGGAGTCCTGCGCGGTGCTCGATTAATGTCGGTGGCGTGATCAGTTGCCGGGCGAGCCCCTTCGCCAGTTCCGCGCGGCCTCTTGTGCTGGGGAGTGCGTCCGTTGGACGATTCTCAAAGGTCGCTGAAGCGCGAAAGCGCGCGGCACCGAGCGGAATCAAGGCGAGTTTTCTTTTGTGGATTCGATCTTCCGAGAGACCTGGGACGACGAGATCCGCGCACTCGCCCTTGGTGTGTCCAAGACCGAGGGCGTCCTCCCATTTTCCCAGACAGCGCACGTCGATCCTGGGATCCGTGCGCGAGGAAGCAGGAGGGAGATGCACGCGAGTCCAATCCAAAAAAGCCGGCAAATCGACGAACGCGCTGGGTTCCAGTCGGACGCCACCGAGCTCCGCTCGCAGAGGCGGAGAGAATTCGGTCTTCGGCCAAGTGAGAATTTTTTCCTGCGCCGACGTCCCGTGCTCCCCAAAGCGTTTTCGAAAGGCGAGCGCCGCTTCCTCCCGTTCAAAAACCCAGTCCGTCGGCAGGTCGCGCCAGAATTGGGTGCCTGCTCTCGCGGAAATTCGCGCGAAGAATTCTCGGGACGCTTCAAAAAATTCCGACCCGTTCCAAGCGATCGAGAACTTCTGACCGCTAACGGGGCTGACAATCCCCCCCGCGACGCGCGAAGCCGATTGCGGCTGCGTACTCGAATCTTCTAGAATCTCGATGTCCCAGCCTCTTTCGATCGCTTCCCACGCGACGCACGCGCCAGCAAGGCCGAGGCCGTGAATGCGCAAGCGGGGGGTAGTCATGCGGGCCAAGTCCGGCCATTCGGGAAGAGCAGCACGGGTGGCTCCGGATGCAAGCGTATGGGGATGAGCTTGCCGATCCACGAGGTGGACGCGTCACCGGCTGCGGACACGAGGCTTTCGATGTCCAGCTCGCCTCGCCAATGACTTCCGTCAGTGCCCTCCAGGCGGCACTCACAACGCCCTCCGAGATCTTGGACAGAGAGGATCTTAGCGCGAAAGGAAGATCCAGGGTCAATGCGAAGGCCGCTTGAGCGAATCCACAGCCGCGCTTCGAGTGCCGGCGGGATTTCACCCGCTGGCAATCGGGTTCGTCCCCAGGCGGTATCGATGAGGAGTCCGCCGCCGGCTTCCTGCTCCATGCGAGCGGGTACGAATTCGCCACGTCCGACGAGGCGTGCGACTTCTAAGTGAGCTGGGCGTGCGTAGAGTTCGCGGGGGGAAGACCACTGCAGGAGCTGGCCTTCGGAGACGATGCCGATGCGATCCGCAAAGTCGAAAGCTTCCTCGACGGAATGAGTGACGAGAAGTGCGGTCACGCCTTCGGCGCGCAACAAGTCCCGAATCTCGGTGGCGAGCTCTCGGCGTAGCACAGGATCAAGGCCCGAGAAGGGTTCGTCCAGAAGAAGCATTTGCGGACGCGGGGCAAGCGCGCGCGCTAAAGCGAGGCGTTGTTGTTGCCCACCGGAAAGTTGAGAGGGGGGCCGGTCCGCGAATGAGGTGAGTCCGACTTGGCGCAAGCATTCTGCGACACGGGACGCGCGTTCGCGCCGAGAAAGGCCCTGCAGTCCGAAGGCGACGTTTTCGGTCGCGGTGAGATGAGGGAAGAGCGCAAAATCTTGAAAGACAAAACCGATCCGTCGCGCTTGCGGGGGGAGGAGAGTGTTTGCGCTCGAGAGCAGAGTATCGCCTAAGCGAATCTGGCCCGCCTGGATGGGAAGAAATCCCGCTATGGCGCGTAGAGCGGTGGTTTTTCCCGATCCACTCGCGCCGAGCAGTGCGCCTAGACGACCTGCCTCGAGCGTAAAGTTCCAGTCTCGCACAATACGCGAAGGGGGCTGGCCGAGATCGACGCAGAGGCCTGCGACTTGGAGCGCGTGAAGAGAGAGGGGTTCAGTGGCCATGGCTCCTCCAGACTAACCCCAATGGGAGACAAGAAACAGCCACGAGCAGGAGAGCGGGGAGAGCGGCTTCGGCCCACTGCCCCTCGCTGGTGAATTGAAAGATCCGTACAGAGAGAGAGTCCCAGCCGCTCGGTCGGGTCATCAGCTGAATAGGCATTTCCTTCACGAGGTCGACAAAGAGGAGAATGGCTGCCGCCGCCGCGCTTTTGGCCAAGAGCGGGACGTGGATTCGCGCGACGGTGGAAATCCGGGAGTGTCCGAGCGAATTCGAGGCATCGTCTAACGAGCGCGGGATACGTGACCAGGCGGCATTCAAGGGTTCATAACCGACTCGAAGAAAGCGGGTTGCGAGCGCGAACAAGAGAAGAAGCGGGCTCGTCGCCAGTGTGGTTCCGACTCCTGCTCCGAGCGCGTAGATCGAACTGAAAGTCGCTACCGCCATCACGGCGCCAGGAATCGCGTAGCCGAGCGTAGCGATCACGATGAAGAAACGAATCGCCCCGCGCAGGCGGTCATCGGAGGCGCCAAATCGTGCCGAACTCGCGAGTAGAATAGAAAGTCCGAGTGTCGCACCGGTGGCCAGTCCGCCGATGCGGAAGGAGTTCCATGCTGCATGCATTCCCCCGGAGGAGAGCGAGGGCTCGGCGGCATTGCTGGCCCAGATCAGCAGCTGCGCTACGGGAATAGCAAAGCCAAAAAGAAACGGCAGCACTCCGAATCCGAAGGCGACCCAACGGGCCCAGCCCAGGAAGGGCTTACGCTCGGGAGCATCTTGGCCGGAGTCGCGAGTCGCGAGGCTGCGGCCGACTGAGATCCAGCGCAGCAGTGCCGAGACTCCCAGGGTAGCCAAGAGAAGCACCCAGGCGAGTTGCGCCGCGGTTGCGAGCGAAAACAAGCCATGCCACGACTTCACGATCGCGGTTGTCCAAGTGTCCTGATTGAAGAGAGCGACGGTTCCATAGTCGCTCAGAGTTTCTAGCACCACGAGTTGGAGGCCAGCGAGCGCAGACGGGAGGATCAGCGGCCAGGAAACGCGGAAGAAAAGTGCGCGCTCCGGAGTGCCCAGGCTACGAGCCGCTTCGAGGAGGCGACTCGATCTTCCGAGCAGAGCGGCGCGGGCGGGAAGGTAGACGTACGGATAGAGGGAGAGAGTGAGAACGAACGCGAGCACACCGAACTTCCGCGCTGAGAAGGAGGGCGCGCCGTCTCCCCAGAAGTCGCGGAGCAACGTTTGGATCGGTCCGGTGAACTCGAGCAATCCTAACCAGACGAATCCCAAAACATACCCCGGGAAAGCGAGCGGCAGAATGAGGAGGCCCTCCAGCGCGCGACGACCGGGAAACTCACGGCAAGAGACTAGCGCAGCGAGGCCGATTCCGAGCAAAAGGGTAGCCCCTGCGACAGTTGCGGCGAGAGCCAGCGAAGTGAGCGTGGCTCGGCCCAAAACATACTCGAGGAGGTGATCCCAGTTGGCTCCCGTGGGGGATTCGGGGGTGAGTGAGCCGCGTGCTAGAAAAAGCAGCGGGAGCGCGACGAATGCCGCGCTCCCCGCTGCGATTAATCCGGGCCAGAGCTTGCGGTCAGCGATAGCCGGCGCGATCCATGAGTTTGACAGCCGCCGGTTGCAGCGAACCCGCCTTTGCCAGTGGCGAGAGGTCCTTTTTGAAAGGGCCCCAGCTCGTCAGGAGCGGATCGATCTCCATCTTGGCGTCGACTGGGTATTCCATGTTGGATCCGGCGAACTCCTTCTGCGCTTCGGAGCTCGAAAGCCATTCGAGGAGTTTTGTCGCTTCCTTGGGGTGCTTCGAGGTCTTCACGACGGCACCGCCGGAGACGTTGACGTGGACGCCCCGGTCTTTTTGGTTGGGCCAGAAGACGGCGATGCTGGCGTCGGGAGTCTTCTTCAAGAGGCGTGCGAAGTAATAAGTGTTGGCCACGGCGATGTCGCATTGGCCGGCGTTGATCGCTTCGAGCATCTTGGTGTCATCCGGAAAGACGTCGGTCGCGAGGTTGGCCATCCAACCTTTGACGATTTGTTCGGCTTTCTTTTCGCCGTGTTGAGCGATGAGCATAGCGACCAGTGACTGAGTGTAGACTTTCTTCGCTGTACGCATGCAGAGACGGCCTTTCCACTTCGGATCAGCAAGGTCTTCGTAAGTCGAAAGCTCGGTGGCTTTCACTTTTTTTGGATTGAAGAAGATCGTGCGCGCGCGGAGCGAAAGCCCATACCACTCGCCATTAGGATCGCGGTAGGCGCCAGGAACGTTCTTCTCGAGGGTCTTGGAAGGCGTTTTGGCGAGGAGGCCGGCTTGCGAGGCTTGCCAGAGGTTTCCGGCATCCACCGTGAGGAGCACGTCGGCGGGAGAGGCGGAGCCTTCGGCTTTGAGTTTGGCGTTCAGCGCTTCGCCCGAGTCGGAGACTAGGCGGTATTGGATGCCGGTCGCGGTCGTGAAGCGGTCGAGGATCGGCTTGATCAAGGCTTCGCCACGAGAGGAGTAAACGACGATCTCAGAGGCGGCTTTGGTTTCCGTGGCCGCCGAAGCGGACATGGA
>JBEIOW010000363.1:0-3104 GCA_040377385.1 Bacteriovoracaceae bacterium
CCCCCGCTTCTCGTTCATTCTGAGCCCTAGGTGAAGCTCCTCGCATTGTCCGATCTGCATATCGAGAACGAACACGACCCGCTCCTGCGAAGCACGCTGGAATGGATCGACTCCTCGTGCTCGTCCGGTGATGTCCTGGTCCTAGCGGGCGATATCTTCGACCTCTATGTCGGACACAAGCCTCACTTCCGCGAACGATTCCGGGACTTTCATGCCGCGCTCGTCGCGCTTGCCGCGCGTGGGGTGGAGCTTCATTACATCGAAGGAAATCATGACTTCCGCTTGAAGCGCGCCTTTCCGGAGGTGCCCAGCCTACAGATCCATGAACGTCAGGTGGAGATTCAGCTGGGTCGCTATCGCGTCTACGTCGCTCATGGAGATCTCGTTGATCGCGAGGATCATGGCTATCTTGCGCTCCGGGCGGCACTCCGCAGCTTTCCGATGCGGACATTCATCGATCACGCCCCCGATACCTGGGTAGAACGCGTGGGCGAACGGATGAGTGGCGGTAGTCAGCGACTACAGTCGGAAAGGCGCTCGGATCCGGAGCGTGAAAAAACAAGACAAGAGCGTACGCGCAAAATCTTCCGAAGTTTTGCCGCTGAGAAGGTCCAGGCGGGATTCGATTTTGTCATCCTCGGGCATTGCCATCTGCTGGATGATTACACGTTTCAATGCGGCGAACGCACGGGGCGCTACATGAACATGGGGTTTCCGCGCGTTCACGCGAGCGGGATCGTGATTGATTCCGAATCAAACGAGATGTTTCGACTCCCTTTGAAGTGAGCGTGTGTCCACCAGGACACGGGTTTTTTCGGACATTCTGAACGGTTTTTGTGCGCGACTAGTTTGTCGACACTTCCTGTTCTCGAAACGAGCGATTTGGCCGGAATAACGGCCTGAAATCACGCATTCACGACTTTGGCCCGGCAGCTGCATTAGTAGTGGGTATCCAGACCGATATCCGTCCGAGAGGAACTAGACTATGAAACGCACTCATCAAAAAATTTTCCCGACGCTTCTGATCGCTGCCGCTGGCGCGATGATGGTACAGCCCGCGCACGGCGCCGAAGGACAGCCACGCGTCCGCAAAAAGGCATCCCGTAAGATTGCCAACATTCCGAGCGATGTCCGCACCGAGACCCAAGCTCGCGATCTCTACATCAATGAACAAACCGGAACCGGATTCACGCTCTTCTTGGGAGTCGGCGCCGGATCCCTCTCGGTCAATCCCAACGCAGACACGGGCGGACTCAAGTCTTCCGGCTCTGCGATCTTCGGCCGCTCGGCCGTTGCCTTTCACAATCGTAACTTCGCGATCGAGCTCGGACTCAACTGGATGCAAGGCCGAGTGACGGGCGACGCGATCACGGTTGTGAATGGCACGACGCGCGCGACGCAGACGGAGCTCTTCACCCGCGCGGCGATTCTGGAGTTCAGCCCGCGTTTTCGCCTGACCAACAAGTTGGAGTTTGGCCCCGTGGGTAGCGCCTTCTTCGGTAGCCAGGCGACCTTCGGCGGTCCGAGCGAAGGCGGAGTACATACGCCGATCTTCCTCGGCGCCAAAGCGACGGCCACGTTTGGCGCGGGCAACCTACCGATTCGCTTTGTCGCGCAAGCAGCGCACTCTCTTTCGATCCCTGATCGTGGTGTCTGGGTCATCAGCGCGGGCCTGGAGGTCGGTTTGCCCATCTTCCGCGGCCGCACGGTCGTCCGCGAGCGTGAGACACTCACGGTTCGCAATAACTATGAGCGCGAGATCATCGAACGCGAAAAAGTAGTCGTTCGCCGCGTAGCGGTTGAGAAGCCGGTCATCCAAGAAAAGATTGTCATCCAGGAACGCGTTGTCTTCAGCTTCGACGACCAGATCGTGAACTTTGAATTCGATAAAGCGACGTTGATGCAAGAGTCCCGTGAGTTCATGCATGAGTTCGGTATGTTCCTCGCCTCGCGACCTGATGTCTGGGCTTCGCTCAAGATCGAAGGCCATACGGATACGCGCGGGTCGGACGAATACAATCAACGCCTGGCTGAAGGCCGCGTCGGAACCGTACGCGACGTCCTGACCGGTGCGGGCGTGCCGGCAGAGCGAATCGAAGCAATCGGAGTGGGCGAATCTCGCCCCATCGATCCGAATGACTCTGAGATCGCTCACGCGCGCAATCGCCGGGTCGAGATGAGTTTCACCGGGGTAAGCGATCCGCAGGCCCTGCGCGATGCGGTCAACAAGATCAAGCTGAAGTACTACAAGCCGGCGACCTGTAACGGCGGTGTGTGCCGCTGATCTGAGTTCAGCTCAAGCGAGAACGAGGCCCGCCTCTTCGGAGGTGGGCCTTTTTCGTCAAAGACCATCTTCTCGCATATGTTCACAGCCAAAAAGATCCATGAACTCGCGCGAGCTTAAGTCGGAGCGCAGGATTTCGTATTCCCCTTCGCGCAGGTTTTCCGAGAGCCAATATCGGCGAAGCTCGCGTGTTCGGAGCGAATAGGAGAATTTACCTGCTCCGCTGATGATCGAGATCCACCCGCCATCGTAGGGCTGTACTACGGCGCGACAGTGGGTTTTTGGCGAAGCCAGCGGCGATGCGATCGCCCTTGCGAAGGACTGCGGCTGTGCGTCGCCCGTCATCCATTCGATCAGGGTATCCCGTAGCTGGTCCTGGCTTGGCTGTAACGATGGGCGCGGTCCCAGCGCGAGATCCGCCCGCGCACGCTGGGGGGGCTGATACGCGAGTGGGGTCAAGAAAGACTCAGGTGCGAAGCCACGGTGTTGGTACTCGTAGCCTTGCAAGCCGACCGGGTGGCTATGGTCGCCGAACACGAGCAGGTGGGACTGGTCGCCCGCATACTGGCGCTGACGGTCGAGAAATCGGGAGAGGCAGCGGTCCTGGGCGCCCGCCGAGGTTCGGTATCGTTCTTTGAGTGGGGCCCAGGGTTTGCCGGGGTCCGCGCCTAAGAGAAAAGGGTAATGGTGCATGGAGACCGCGAAATAGGCGAAGAGCTTCTCTCCATCGCGGCGAGTGCGATTCAAATAGTCGAACGCTCGGTCATAGAAGACGCAATCGTCGTAGCCCCAGTCGTGAAGCGGATCGCCGGGCTTCATC
>JBEIOW010000535.1:0-2004 GCA_040377385.1 Bacteriovoracaceae bacterium
ACTTTGATTATCTCAAGAAGGTTCCCCCTTCGTTGCGCGCGGCGCCGGATCAATTGGCGCAGATCCGCGCCAAGGCGGTCGAGCTGGCTTGGATGTCCGGTGATTCCGTCTTAATCAAAGAGGCGGCGATTGATGTCCAGGCGTGCGGGGGATCTTGGAAGGAAATCCGGTCCGTTTGTTCGCGGATGGTCGCTTGGGATTCCTTTAGTCGGGGCAAGCAGCCTGCGCCCGCGCAAGTGGGATGGGTGAGAGTTCCGGAAACCGAGGCGCTCTTCCTCCTGCTGGATGGCAAGCTTCGCGCGCCTAAACAAACCTCCCTGCGGCAAGGCAAGGTGCCCGGCTTCGAGCCCTTTCTGGCCGCCTGGACGAAGCTGGACCCGAGCTTCCAGCTGGCGGCGCATGCTCAGGCCGTTACTTTCTGGTCGAGCAAAGTGTCCGGAACGCGCGCTCATGTCGCCAAGACCTTTCCCGTCAAACTGGATCCCGTCCTGCTCAAGAAGCGGATGCGCGGGATTGAACAGGCGGAGGGGTATCTTCAGCAATTTGCCTCCGCACCTTGGGTGGAGCTTCAGTCGGTCGCATTGGCTGAAATCTCGGGGCTCTATTTGGATTACGCCGACGCGCTCGCGAAAGTGGAGCTGGGCAAAGGGTTGACTGCGGAGGAGAGCGCGGTATTTGCGGCCACCCTTCAGGAGCTTCGCGACACGATTCGCACCAAAGGGGATGATCTTCGCTGGAAGGCGATCGAGTTCTCGTCCAAAGAATTCGCGCCGGACTCGGTCTTCCAGGAACTCGCGCAGGGTTTTGTCGGCCTTCACCCCAAAGCGGCATCTCTCACCATTGGAGATCGCTGGGATCTGTTGGCGGACGTTCGTTTGCCCCAGGTCCTTCCGGCCGATAAAATCCTCGATCTTGAAACTCGCAGTACGGCTTGGACTCGACCCGATGATGTTCCTGCGGTGGAAGTCCTCCGGGGCTTTCGACCCCGTTGGCTGAGCGCCTATCGGAGCGGCGATGGCCTGCGGATGGCTTATCTCATCCAGAACTTAGGTGTGCGCAAGCTGGCCGATGCCGGTCTGTCATCGGCGCTGAGCGCACTGACTTTACATCGCGTCGGCGCGGTCGCCAACGCCTGGAAGACATCCCGCGAAACGCGGTCTTTGTCGGCGTTTCGTGCGGTGGCGATGTTCAAAATTCTCAATCGTGACGAGACGGCGCACTCTCTGAGTGAGTCTTTCCGTGCGGGAGACGGGGTCTTTCGCCTTTTCGAAGGTCCGGGCCTCGCTAGCACCATACTTGAGTCCTCCGCGTGGACGGACACGGTGATTCCGTCGCAGTTCGCGCGCTTGCTCGAGGGTATGGGCGGTAAACTGAACGGCAAGACGCTTCGAATGCCGGCCTCCGGCTCGACGGATGTCAGTGAAGGAGGCGCCGATGCGCAATAATTCTGCGAACAATCCTGGTCTGTTCATGCTCATGACTCTCGTCGCTTGCGCTCCGACGTGGGCACTAGCGGACGCCTCGGCGCCCACGCCGCCCGAGGTCACGCTCGAGTCGCCCGCCGAAGATGTTTCCGCGACGGCGAAAGCGGATGTTCCCGAGAATGCAGCCGCGCGCGCCACTGCTTCGCAAGTTCAGCCAAGCAATCGCCAGAAGAGCCTCGACTTTGAAGATAGCGTGATCGAAGGAATGAACCGCGATCCTTTGGATTCTGTTCAGCACGTCGGGCGTAAAGACCCGGGCGGCGCTGGGCGTCTCTACCGTAAGAAGCCTGACTTCCGATCCGAGACCGGACGGACCCTGCAGGAAACGGGGTACACGCCATGAGCGCCGAAAAATTCCTTGTCCGAGTTAAGAATCCGGTAGGTCGCCAGCGCTTGGAAGTCTGGGATACCGAGCGTCCGCTGAGAATAGGTCACCCGATGCGCTACGTGCTCGAGCGCGCGGACCAGGGTGTTCTTATCCGTCGCTTGCCGCGAGGGCTTGGTCAGGTCGAAGAAGACT
>JBEIOW010000091.1:0-7126 GCA_040377385.1 Bacteriovoracaceae bacterium
ACATCAATTTGCTGCGCAAAAAAGTAGACCAACCTTTTGGCTCGCGGCTCATCCAGACCGTGATCGGAGTGGGTTACGTCCTCAAGCGAGACTGAACTCACGACCGATTCCGTGCGCTTCGGGAGTGGCCGACTTCAGCGGCTCATGACCCTGTTCTCTTATCGAAGCATCCGGTTTCGCCTGGCGGCGATCTTCGTGGGGATTTTCGGAACCACTCTGGTCCTCTTCAGTGTCCTGCTTTTCCAGATTTTCGTTCAGACGCACCAACAGGACTTCGATGCTGCACTTTACAATCACGCCGTCGACGTCGCACAGGCGGTGGACGTGGATTTTTTCGGCGATCTGACGGTCTCGCCCGATACGATGTCGATCGGCGCGAAGGTCTTGCCGTTCTCGATCGGTCGCGCTTTCTTGCAGATTCGCACGCAAGATGGTCGAACCTTAGGACGATCGAGCAATCTGGGGCGCGCTCAGCTTCCGTTCAATGACGAAGAGGCGGAAGTCGTCCGCCTTCAGGGCGCGATCTTCCGCACCGTCCCGGCGGTGAGTCTGCCCTCCGCGCAAAACCAGGATAACTCGACGTATCGAATGATTTTGTTCATGATCGATCGTCCGCGTCTGCCGAAGCTGATCCTGCAGATCGCGGTGCCGACGACCTACCTGGATCGCGACCGTCGCGTGATCCGGATCTTCCTGTTGGTCAATGTCCCGCTAACGTTGATCGTCGCGATGCTCGGCGGTCTCTATCTCTCCCGCCGCGCGCTGACTCCCGTCGGGACGATCATCGACCGTACTCAGAGCATCACAGCCTCTCGTCTTTCCGAGCGAGTGCCGGTTCCTCCGGTTAAGGACGAGGTCCAGGCGTTGGCGCTCACGATCAACGATCTGTTGGATCGCTTGCAGCGGGCTTTCGACAGTCAGGAGCGATTCATCGCGGACGCTTCCCATCAGCTGCGCACGCCGCTTTCCATCTTGCGTGGCGAGATCGATGTTTTTCAGAGCCGAGCGCGAACCGAAGGCGAAATGGCCGAGTTCCTGACGAGTGCCTCCCAGGAGATCGAACATCTTGCCCGGACCGTGCAGGATTTGCTGGTGCTGGCGCGCGTAGATGCCGGACAGGCAGTGCTTTCGTTCCAGGTCGTCCGTCTGGATGAGCAGTTGATTGAGATTGTTTCGCGTCTGGAAAAATTCGCTCAGCGGGCAAAGGTGAAGTTGCGCTTGAATCTCGACTCGGTCGAGCACGAGGAAGCTCCCGAGATCCTCGGAGATCCGGAACTGATTCAGGTCTTGCTACAAAACCTTGTTGAGAACGCGATCAAATATTCGCCCGCCGAATCGACCGTAAGAATCGTGCTCGGGTCCGAGCCGCTTTACTACGCGATTTCGGTGGAGGACGAGGGGAAGGGGATTCCTGCGGGAGCGCTGGAGAAGATTTTCGAGCGGTTCCACCGTGCCTCTGCTGCGCACGGTCCGTCCGGTGCCGGCTTGGGGCTCGCGATCACGCGTAAGGTCGCCGAGGCGCACAAAGGCCAGGTTTCCGCCGAGAACCTGTCTGAGCGCGGAGCTCGGTTCACGGCGCGGCTGCCAAAAATTCGTCGCGAATCACCGCCCCGAGTTTGAGTAAATTTCGGGTTTTTCCTCGGTTTTTACGATTAAAGAAGTTTCATTCGAGTTTCATCCCTCCTTCACATCACAGGCCTAAGCTTTAAGAAGTGAAGGAGATCGCATTATGTCCCCTACTCGCTCCCGTTTCGATCGTATCCAGTGTGATGGTATCCGCCGCTCTCGAGGCCTTCGTCGCTTCGTCGAGAAACGCCTGGAGGGGTGGATCCTGTCGCAGGGATTGAATCCGGATGATCCAAGCTTGGATTATCTTGTGCGTTTTCAACGCCAGGTTCCTGGGCATCAGATCGTGTGCCAGATCCACGTGAAGGCGGCCGATCGAAGCTGGACGGATATCCGCATCGCCGCAAATCCATTTCTCGCTTTGGACGAGTGTCTTGCTCACCTGATCCTCCGGTCTCCCCCGTCCGGAAGATGGGGAGCGCAACGTCCGGGCGTGGGACGGCTCGAAGCAGCCGTCCCCGCCTAACTTTCCCGCCCGCCACTTCTCCCTCCGCCCTCCACTCGGCTCGGGTCCTCCTGGTCGAGTGGAGGGTAGACCCCTGAAAAAAAGATATGACGCATTATGTCACGTGCCCCTTTGCGGCCCCCTCTCGCGGGGGCCTTCTTCATTTTATGGGATTTGGCCTTTCTTCCAGGCGTGAACCGGCGGTTCCTTCGAGTGCCGAGTTTGGCTTGGCCCTTGCTCATGCGTTCTGCGGAGAAGTGGGATGATGAAGTTGGGGAAAAGTTTACGAGTGGTGTTTTTCAGCGCCAACCTGTTCTTCGGGTTGATGCCGTTCGGCCCTCGCTCGCTCGGGGCTGAACCGAGCACGCTTTGGGAAGAGGAAGCGCAGTACGAGCGCGAAAATCCGCTTCAGCCGCACGAGTACGTGCACGAGCAGAAGGCCGCTGAACGCTACGATCCGAACGCAAACTACGCGCAACCCAATCTTCCGAGCCCGTCGATGGCTCATTTGCTCGACAAGATTTTCGCGACCTATCAGACCAAGGCCGATCTCAATCACGATCGCCGGTACTACCAGGCCTGGGTGAAGCGTCTCCAAGAGGTCATGAAACGATTTGATGCTGATCCCTCCCGGTACGTGGAGATGCAGCTCGACATGCTCAATGGCAACCGCACGAAAGCGTGCAACTACACCGTATTCGTGGTGCACGAGGCGCTTCGTTATCCCGGTTGGCTCGAAAAAGATCAGAACTATACGGTGTCAGTGCCCGCGCGAGCGGCGGAGTTCGACAACCGCACGAAGTTAGATCGCGCGAATCCTCGTTCTATCCGCAACGTCTTTAACGGCGTGCCGCTGGTCGGCGCGGCGAATAGCAACATGCGCTTTCTGCGCGTGGAGTTTCTCGATCACCTGATTGCGACGATGAACCACTACCACCTGAATTTTCTGCCCACGTACTTCGTGGTCAACCGCGAACCTCTCAGGAGAGGTCGGCCCGGACACGTTTTCTTCATCACCGGGATCAAGCGCACTGGGAAGACGACCGGCTGGGGGTCATTCACGCTTCAGCTACGGGAAGGCTCGTTGAACGAATCCTACTGGCGCGCGCGTCCAGCGATTACCGTGGATAAGTTCATCAATAGCTCTCCGAAGCTGAACATTTTGGTTCCTACTCAGGCTTTCGCCGAGCTTTACCTCGACGATATGGAGACTCGTTTCGTGATTCGTGAGAACGAGCGCCTTCGCCGCGAGCGCGAGCGCGAGCAGAACGGCTCGCAAAGCGATAGCGGATCGAGCGCCAATCAAGATTACACGAAATGGTTCATGCCCATCGCGGGCTGACCTTTAGCGGTCGACGGGCGGATAGCGCTCGAGCAGATCAAGCATGGCTGGATTTTCGAGCTTCTGCGCGATCTCCAGAACGCTCATCCCATCCTTACGACGGACGCGGTAGTCGCCGCGGCGCTTGAGCAGTAGCTCGGCGATCTCGGTATTCTCCTTCACCACAGCCCACGCGAGCGCGCTGTGGCCGTCTAGGTCCTGCACGTTCGGGTTGGCCCGGCGGGAGAGGAGGTACTTCACGACGGCGGTTTTCTCTGCCTGCACGGCGATCTGAAGCGGCGTGGATCCACCTTCGAGCGTGAACTCCGGATCCATCAGACGCCGTTCGGTGAGCTGGCGAACCGTATCGAGATCACCGGCGCGAATCGCCGAGAAGAATTGAGTGTGCAGATCTTCAACGATGGGCATGCCGGAGATTTGAGCGTCCGGGAGGGCTTCGCCAGGCGAGTACTCCGGAGCCGAGGCGAGATCGCGTTCGGTGAGGCTGACTTGCGGGAGTTTTTCCATCGCGCGCGGGAGTACGAAAAAGCCTACGCCCATGGCGATCGCCCAGCCCATCGCAGCCGTGAATACGAATAGCTGAGTCTTGGTGTTGAAGCGGATGTGGAAGAAGCACGCGGCCGTCGCAAACAGTAGCAGCGAAGTCGCGATCGTCACGCCGCGCGGGAAGGCAAAAGAGCTCGCCCAGGGGACGCAAGCGGCGCTGATCCAGGCCAGAAACCGGTAGTAGTCGAGAAAACCGCCTGACATCTCTAGCCGCTTCCTGAGGGAAACGAGGATTCCGGCAAATCCGAGCGCGAGCACGTTCGCGAAGAGCGCGGTGAACGGTGTGGGGAGCGGGCTGATCTCGTAGTGGAAACCCATTGCGACGAGCTGGGCGATCTCGGCGCTAAAGATCAGTAAGAGCGCGGAAAAGCCGAAGTGCAGCGCTACAAGAATTCCTTCGCGTGAGGCGGAGCGTTCTTCGAGTGGCCAAACATCATCGGCTGCATGGGGCGTCTCGGCGGGGAGGGCCCCGACCAGTCGAGTGGCGGAAGCGGAGTCGGCTTCGTCATCGGAAACGGGAAGAGGGACATCGAGAAACTCGAGTTCACCGAAGGGGGATTCCCAGCGATCGCCGTTTCTCAATACGAACCGCGGGCGGATTTGGCCGCGCAGGGTCAGCATTGGCTGCGTGTCCGTTCCTTCGAGCAAGAGGCCTTCTCGGCGGTCGTAAGTGAGAAATCCGATCGGCGATTGAACCTCGCCGCTCCAGGCACGGAAGGCTTCATGATCCGGATGGATAGGGAGCCGCTCACCGGGTTCCATGGCGAACGCGACTTTTTCGCGATTTCCCTGAGAATTCCGGATGCGTAGCTTGATTCGGGCACTCATCTTTATGCGGATCGGTGCGGGGGCGGCGATCTTGAGATGAGGTTCGGGTTCGAGTCAGGGAGGAATTTTATGGGGCGTCCAGACCCGTTCAACCGTCAATCCGTTGGCGATTCCGCCCGATGCGGTACGTGGGATTGAGTTACCGGAACGGATTCCGCTAAGGTGCTCAGATGGCAAAACAGCACTCTGAAGGGTTCCTCAAGGTCGTCAACGAAGCCAAGCAAAAGGTCCGCGAGCTCACGATCGATGAGGTGGTGGAGAAACGCCGCCGCGGAGAGAAGTTCCTCTTCGTCGATGTCCGTGAAGACAGTGAATGGGCTGAGGGCCACGCCGAAGGCGCGATTCACATCGGCAAGGGCGTGATTGAGCGCGATATCGAAGAGAAGGTGCCGGCGAAGGATACCGAGATCGTTCTCTATTGCGGTGGTGGCTTCCGCTCAGCCTTGGCGGGCGAGATGCTCCAGCGCATGGGCTACACGCGGGTGATCTCGATGGACGGCGGGATGCGGGGTTGGCGCGAAAAGGGATTGCCGGTTCAGAAGCCAGTTTAAGTTCTGGTCTTATCCGCTGAAGAAGCGCTGGCCGTGTTCGGACGCGAGGATTTTGCGTTCAAGCGTCGCGAAGTCGACGATATCCTCGCGGTCTCCGAGCGGAAAAGGCTTAGTCGAGTGGCGGATTTTCTCGATCCAACGCGCGCCCAAAGGTTTTTCCAGCTGCGCGGGATCCAGGGACGCTACGGTGGTCTCGCTTTTCATGTTCGTCCCACGCCCATATCCGACGTACCAGCCCGCGAGAATGAGTGCAGCTCGAGTCGCGGTCGAAGAGCTGTAGGTGTGGAGGCGGCCTTGCTTAGCGCAGAGTGGGCGGGTCCTGCGGAAGGCATCGATGCTCCAGAGCGACTCACAGGATTTCGGCGCGTAAAAGTCCCAGAAGATCAGATCGGCCTGATCTTCGGGCTTGAGTAGGGTGAAAAAATCTCCCGTTCGAAGGTCCCACTGAAGATGCCCGCTCGGATCCCTCCATTGACCGGTTTCAAGCAGGCGAGGGAAGGCTCCCAGGGCCTCGGCCCGAAGTAGCCAAGGGAAGGGTCCAGGATGGCGGTGTTCGCCGTCGAGCGCCGTGAGAATGCCGCCCAGCGCATTCTCGAAGCTCAAAAGCCGGATGGCGCTCCCGGGAGTCGCCTGCGCCGCTTCGATGGCGGCCCAAGCATTGGCCGCGATTCCCATCCCTACGTCGGCTACCCGGAGGGGTTGGCCAAGTGAGGAGCTTTGGAGCCGCTCGCGAATCGCGGAGCCTTCAATATAGAGCAGTTGGGCCTCTTCCCAGGCCCCGATCCGGGAGTGCATGACCTCACCGGCGACCGTATCTTCAACCGTGAACGTGCCGTTCGGGTTCTCAACGATTCGAAAGGGTGGCCGGATGTCCGGACCGACGGGGGTCGCCATGCGTGGACGGGGTTTATCCGAATCCCGCGTGACCGGCTACGGTCTTGTCGGTTTGGCCGCGATGCGCTATCCCATGGGTCATGCGGAAGCGGGATTGGGTCATTCTTTCGGGGAACGCGAACCGGCCATTGGCGCAGAAGATCTGCGAGAAGCTCGGCAAGCCCCTAGGAGAAGCCGACGTCAAACGCTTCAGCGACGGCGAGATCTTCGTCGAGATCAAAGAGAACGTTCGCGGTCGCGACGTCTACGTCATCCAAAGCACCTGCCGTCCAACGAACGATACGCTGATGGAGCTCCTGATCCTCATCGACGCGCTCAAGCGCGCGAGCGCGAAGGAGATCAACGCGGTCGTTCCTTACTACGGCTACGCTCGCCAAGACCGCAAGGTCATGCCGCGTGTTCCGATCTCGGCTAAGCTCGTCGCGGATCTCTTGACCGCTGCCGGCGCGACTCGCGTCGTCTCGATGGAGCTTCACGCTGGGCAGATCCAAGGCTTCTTCAACATCCCGTTCGATAACTTGTTCGCCTCGCCCGTATTGATCGAATACCTGAATAAGAACGTGATCGAATCCGCGGCGGACACGGTTTTTGTGAGTCCCGATGCGGGTGGGGTGGAGCGCGCGCGTGCTTTCGCTAAACGCGTCGACGCGGGTGTCGCGATGATCGACAAACGCCGGACGGCGCCGAACGTCGCTAAGGCGATGAACATCGTCGGCGACGTGGAAGGCAAGGTCGCGATCCTGGTTGACGACATGATTGATACCGCGGGAACTTTGACCGAAGCCGCCAATGCAGTTTTTGAGCGCGGCGCTACCCGGGTTTACGCGGCGGCCACGCACGGAATTTTTTCCGGCCCCGCCATCGAGCGCATCGAGAAGTCGCGCATCGAAAAGG
>JBEIOW010000453.1:0-2523 GCA_040377385.1 Bacteriovoracaceae bacterium
GAGAATGAAACATTTATAATAAACCGCGTTCTCCGAGAAGAACGCGAAGTTACTCTTCGCCGTGTGCAGAATCCTCTCGCGCGGGCCCGCCTCAGATGGCGGAGCCTCGATCGAGGTGTAGGCTTGAGCGGCAATCCACTGAATCACGTGAAAAAAGAGTCGCGACTTCTCGGGAAAATAATGCGCGACTAGACCTCGGGACACGCCCGCTTCCTTCGCGATCTCTGTGATACTGGATCGCTCGATCCCAAGAGTGGCGATGCATCGGCATGCCGCCTCGAGAATCGTGGTGCGGGTTCGTTCGCTCTTAGACGCCATCCTCAAAGGATATCGTCATCCTTGAACGTTCATTCAAGAAAAACGCCGAAGCGTCAGCGACCTGACACTGATCCCATGATCTCGTCCACGTGACCGGCCACTTTCACCTTCGGCCAAACACGCGTGACCTTGCCCTGCGGATCGATCAGAAACGTCATGCGCTCGATCCCCATGTATTTCCGCCCGTAGAGGCTCTTCTCTTTCCAAACTCCGTACGCCTTGCAGACTTTTCCATCCACATCGGCGAGGAGCGGGAAGTTAAGACCCTCCTTGGTTTTGAACTTCGCGTGCATCGCGACCGAATCCTTGCTCACTCCGAGCACCTGGACGTTCATCGAACGCAGACGGTTAAAGTTGTCGCGGAAGTCGCAGGCCTCAACGGTGCAGCCGGGAGTCATGTCCTTCGGGTAGAAGTAGAGGACCACGTGCTTGCCTCGGAAACTCTCGAGCGCGACCGTCTTTCCGTCGTCGGCCGGAAGATTGAACGCGGGCGCCGACATGCCAGCGCGGATCTTCTCGCTGGGTGCTTTCGCGACGGCCTTCTTCGGCGCGGAGACCTTTTTCTTGGGCGCAGGCTTCTTCGCTCCTTTCTTTGCGACCTTCCCGACCGACTTCTTCGTGCCTTTTTTTGCGGGCTTCCGGGCGGTCTTCTTAGCGGATTTCTTCTTCATCGAAATTCTCCTCGGATGGAATACGGTTTAAAGCTCGATCATTTACCGGAGGCGACGACCGCCATCCAGGCCTTGAGATACTGACCTTCGGGGAAACCCATTCGCACCGGATGATCCGACGCCTGTCCGCCACGTGCGATCCAGCGCAGCTCACGACGGTTCCTCGAAATCGCCTTGGACAAGGCTTGCTCGAAGACCCCATCTTCCAGCAGCGAGGAGCACGAGCAGCTCACAACCGCGCCGCCAGCGCGAGCGAGGCGAATCGCCTGCGTATTGAGCTGAAGGTAAGCATGCGTACCGGCCGGAATCGCCTTGCGGCCCTTGATGAGCGCGGGCGGATCGGCGATCACGACATCAAACGAATGATCAGTATGGGCCGCAAGATCCGTCAGCATATCCCCTTTGACCGTCGTCACGGTGACCTTCGCTTGGGCCGCCTTCGCGGCGCGCTCAACGTTCCGTTTGGCAATCTCCAACGCCCCTGCCGAAGCGTCGAAAAGCGTGACTTCGATGGGGCGGGAGTGTGCGGCCAGCGCGCGAACCCAGTTCACGCTCCACTGTCCGACGTAACAGCACAGATCGAGCACTCGAATCGCACTCTGCGACGAGGGGTCGGGCGACCACATGCCCGCGAATCGGCGCGCGTTCTCCACCTGGTCGAGGAAAAACCCGGTTTTCTGCCCTTCGAGCAAGTCTGTCTCGAAGAGATTGCCACCCACTCGGATCACCGCATCCCGAAGGGAAGAGCCCGGTGCTTGACGGTAAAGACGGGTCTCGCCTTTGCCGATGCCTTCCAGCTCGCGTACGCCGACGTCGTTCCGGATGACGATGGAAGTTTTGTCCCAATGGGGGCCCAGCGCTTCCCGACGTACGATCGATTCGATCGCGTCGAGCAGCTTGCCCTGTGCCCGGTCCATGCCTGCCGTATGGGCTTGAAGCACGATGACCTGGTCTTCGCCCTGCAGGAGATAGCGATCCAAAATCAGGCCAGGCATGCGATCGGCCTCACCGAAAACCCAGCGGAAACTTTCTTGCGTCCCAGCGACACGCTTCCTCAAAGCAAGCGCCTCCACCAACCGGCGCTCAAGACCTTCGGCAGAAAGCGGTTCAGCCTCTGCCTCGTCACGGGAGAGCTCGCGGAACGAAATCAGTGAATTGGGATTTCCGTAGCCGCGCGCGAGAAAGACCCCGCCAGCATCCTGCAGCTCCACCGCCTCACCCGGAACGATCCCCTTCGGGCTCTCTTGGAGCTCATTGGAGTAGACCCAAGGATGACCTGCGCGAAAACGACGATCCATCCCCTTTTTTAGGCGCCAAAAAATCATGATGGCTTGGACTTAACACACCCCCCGAGTAAACTCGATCCGTGAATCCACCGCTCAATCATCGGGAAATCGCCCGGATCTCAAAGCTCCTCGACGGTGCGCTCAGCGGTCTTTTCATTGATCGACTCCTCGTGCCGGAGCGCCCGCGTTTTCCGAAGGGTTTCCTCAAGGGCGAATGGGCACTTCGCCTGACCGGCCGCCACGGTGAC
>JBEIOW010000090.1:0-7159 GCA_040377385.1 Bacteriovoracaceae bacterium
CAGACCAACCAGGCGGTCCGGCAGCGTTACCTCAACGAGCGGGACCAGGGCTTTGGCCTCATCGCGAAACTCGCCGCCGATCCGGTCGCGCTCCTCACCACGCTACGTCGCTCGCAAGGAGACGCGACCCTCCGCAACGCCGCCCTGAATGGCTGCTTCTGGAGTTGTCTCACTGGGACCAGCGGCGCCAATATCTGCGGTGCGGGCAACAACACTTGCACCGCCAGCTCGGGCACTCCGGTCTGGCATAACCTCAGCTTGATTCGTCCGTTCTCGACGACCGCGGCGGCCCCGGCAATGAACGTCGGTTACACGGACATCCTTTCTGGCGCGAATGTTCGCGTCACCGGGGGGCCCGTCCCCATTACGGCCCCTTCCCGCTACACGACCGATGGAGTGCGCTGCACTTCAGGGATGCCCGACTCCGTCTGCACCTTTCTCGCGGTCACCGAATTCAATCCCGTCTGCCCCAACTTCACCGCCACCTGCGACCGAGCGATGAGCTACATCGTGCGCGTGCGAATGGAATGGAACCCCGCCTCGGGTGATCCCGCGCTCCTGAACCAGCCCGGCGCCGCCGGTCAAGTTCAGAAGGCGCAGCTCGCGAGTCTGAAGTCGTTCGAAAAAGAATTTCGCATCGGGTGCACCGAGATCCTCGGCTTTGGTTCCGGCCTTTGCCCGAACATCGCCACCGGAACCGGCACCGGAACGGGAATGGGCGGAACAGGGACAGGCACTGGGACCGGCACGGGAACTGGAACCGGCACTGGAACCGGTACGGGAACTGGAACCGGCACTGGAACCGGTACGGGAACTGGAACCGGCACTGGAACGGGGACCGGTACGGGAACTGGAACCGGAACCGGGACGGGAACTGGAACCGGCGGAACCTCTACGGGCGGTGGAACGGGGACCGGAACGGGCACAGGAACGGGCACGGGGACTGGAACCGGCACGGGAACAGGAACCGGAGGAACCTCCACGGGGAGTGGAACAGGGACCGGAACGGGCACAGGAACGGGCACGGGCACTGGCACAGGAACCGGCACGGGCACCGGTATGGGTGGTGGCCCCTGCATGAATAGCTACGATGACAACTACGCGACTCGTGTTACCTATTGCACAACCAACTACGACGGCTGCTCCGATGCCGAATGCAGCTGCTGTGATGCAACGTTCCCGATGATGGGCCCTTGCTTCCCTACTTCTTGCGGTAATAGTTCGACGAATTACCCCGACTGCGACGACTGCTTGGGGATGTAGCTCAGCGCCAAGTCAAAGAGGCCAACGCCCTTGCTGAATCGCCGCTTTAAGCAAATGGTAAGCGATCGTCGGAGAAAAAGACCGTTCATCGACGAACATGCAGCGAAGTGGTCGGCACTTCAAACTGGGAGAGCGATCGGCAACAGACGCGCCACCGTTCAACAAACGCTCGACGCTTTCAATCGAACGAGAGCGTACCGCGATCACGAGCGGAGGCTCACCGCTCGATCCTACTTGATTCACCGTGGCCCCGGCCGCGATCAAGAGATCCATGATCTGTGTTCGCGTCTCGGGACGACTTCTCATGGCCTCGAGCAATGGCGTCCTCCCTGCGGCGGACTGCGAGTTCGGATCAGCCTTGGCTTCTAGGAGTGCGCGAACGATACTGGGAACGCCTCGCCGAGCAGCCAGATGAAGTGGCTGCTCAACTCCGATAAGCACCGTTGCGGACAGTCCTTTCTTGAGCAATGCGCTGACCGTGGACTCCTCACCGGAGAGAATCGCGCTTCGAAGCTCGGACGCCAGTTCCGCTTCACTCGATACAGAATAGATCAAGTCCGCCTCTTCATTCAGTCCACGCTCTAGAGCCAATGAGAAAGGGCTCTTTCCGGGTGGTGGGCCGACTCGTCTGTTTTTGGCGCCGGCCGTAAGCAGGACTCGAACTTCCGTCCCTTTTCCTTGCTCAATCGCCAAATAGAGGGCCGTCTTCCCGTCGGTAGCTCGAACGACATCGGGCTGTTGGCCCGCCTGCGCGAGAATCCGCACCCGCTCCCAGTCCGGGCCTGCCGTCAGCGCATTCTGCCAAGCGAGGTCGGAGGATGCGGTAGCCGAGGCGGCAATGAAAAGGAAGCCGCCGAAGAAGAACCTCCGCAAAACGAACATTAGCTCTCGTTCCGGCTGCGCATCTCTTCGAGCGCGCGCTGATACTTCTCGTGCATCTTGGCGAGCACCTCGTCCTGGGACTTTTTGTAAGCTTCGACGCGACCGCGCTCGCGCTCCGTCATTTTGGCATAGGCCTGGTCGTTCTGCTTAGACCGCACGGAGAGTTCGTTCTCGTGCATTTGCTGGGTCTTCTTCAGTTCTTCTTGAAACGCCTTGGCCTCGCGCGAGATCTCGACTTCGAAGGATTTACGGATCTCACTCAGCGCGGACTTGCGATGTTCGTCGAGCGAGTCCACCTCGCGATTGAGTTCCTCGTCGAGGCGCGCAAGCGCCTTCTCATGCTCGGCGCGGCGCCGCTTCACGTGTTCGGCGTACTTCTCTTCGTTGTACTGGGCCTCGCGCTCGAGGTTCCGGGTGACTTCCATGCTCTCACCAGGATAACTCTGAAGGAATATCCGCCGCTAGTCGGCAGCATTTACCTAGATCGCCAGACATCCGCTCGCCGGGTAGACTTCGCCCGGAATCGAATAATATCCCAACACCGCTTTGAAGCGTCCCATCGGGCGATCGGAAGCCGGGACGAAGAACCTCCAAAAAACGACCCTCTGATACGTCTCCGTTTCGGAGCGCCAGAGTTGCTCGCCGCGACCGCCGTCCGGAAGTTCACAAAAACGGAGTTCCTCTTTGGTCCATGTCCCGGTGAACTCATCGATGACTTCGGCTCGCAAATCGAAGGTCTGTCCCGTGCGTGAGGCAGGCGCATCGATCCGCCACGGAGCTTCCGCGAGCGTGTCCGCAGGGAGCATGAGCTCTGCCGACTCTCCACTCCTCTCCTGCGTGAATCGAAAACTCACCGCGCCCTCTTCCCAGGACAACTTCACGTTGCCGCGGCGGAGTTCACCGACCACCGCCCCCAGCCCATCGCGAATTTCCAAGCGGTCGCGGCCGGGTTCAAGCAGGACATTCCCGTAAAGGATTTCAGCAGCCTGCGCCGTAGCCGCCAGTCCACTCACCAAAATCGCAACGATCGCCCACTGTGCACCCCTCATCGCTGAAAACACCCGGTTACTGGAACCTGCTGCGTCCGCGTCGCTCCACGAACCAGATTCCCCTCGAAACTCGCCACGGCACCACGGCTCGCAGCCGGCGCCAGGAAGTCCACTCGCAGCAAGCGATCATAGATTTCCACCTGCGTACGCCAGATCTGGATGCCCGGGCATCCCCAACGCGGACATCCCGGAGCGTAAAACGTGCACGAGCGGGTCTCGTCCTGCCTGGCGCTCATCGTGACGACGTCGCGCGTGCGGCTCAAGACATCGACGTCCTGACCGATCTCGCTCCCGCGATAGAAAAAGTTCCAAAGTGATTGATGCGGATCCGGCTGAGGAACGGGCATCGGGTAGGCCGCCGGAAACTCGATCTCGATGGTCTCTCTAGTCTCGGTGTGAATCAGCCGCAACCGATCGTCCATCATTTGACGCTCGATCTCCCAGGCACCCGGCGCGACTGTGCGCCGCATGGACGCAGCGTCCCGGAGAATCAGCGCCTCGTCCGGTCGGCTCTGGCGAATCTCGCCCTCCGCCGCTGAGGCGAATCCGGGCACTCCAAACAGGAAAAGGGCCAACGTTTTGACGAACAGGGTTCTCATTCCGTCACGCTAGCAACCCCAGAGCCTATCGCAACGGAAAAATCCCCTGAAGTTCCCTGCCCTGGCACCGAAACGTCAGTACGGATCCCTGTGTCGGCGCGATTGCGCGTCCAGAGAGTTTTTAGATCGAACTTGTGACGGAGATGACTGAGATGACCAAAGAATTCCGCAAAACCGGCGTCGTGCACTTCAACACCTGGGAGAAAGCGTTCCTCGGAACCTGCTTCGCTGCGCTGTTTTCGATCCCGGTGCTCTCGCACTTTGGGTGGTTACCGCACATTGGAGCCGACTCTGCGGTCACGCGAATGGACCGTGACGACAAGGAAATCTCCAATTGGTCCTTTGAGGAGGATCAAGCTGCGGTCGTGGTCGAAGCCGATAGAAATCCCGCGGGAACAAAGACTACTAAAGAGCAGCAGCTTGCCGCGATCGACAAGAAGCGCGCGCAAGCTCTCTTCTTCTTTCTCGCACGCCTAAGCGACGCAGCGAAGGCTGCTGGGAAACCGACCCTGGTCAACAAAGGCGAGTACCTCTGGAAGGCCGCCACAGCGCTTAACGCTGGAAAAACCCGCGATGCCAGAATCTTCCTCGCTGGATTCTTTCTCGCGAACGAAAACAATGATTACATCAAGTACATCCAGAATTCACAGGCCGACCTTTCTGAATTTGACTTGAAGGTCGTTCGCAACGTCTTGTTCGAGCTTTCTGGCGAAGTCTTCAAAAAAGCTGCCGCTCGTAAAATCCGCGACCTCCAGTTGCGGGTACGAATGGCATACAACGGCTACTCCGTGCAGCTTCCCGACGGTCGCAAGGTTCGAGTTCCTGGCGTCAATGACTACGCCACCCAGAAGGACCAGGATGGCGTCGTTTCAACTTATCTCGGCGGTGCTTCGTCGTTGGCGGGCTGGAACAGGTCGGTGACCGACGGCCTCGAAAAATTTGATGCGATGATGGATCGTTTTGCGGCCTACCTCAAAGGCACAAGTCCGATGGCCAGCTTCGAGTTCATCCAACAATCCCATCTACTTGACCTCTTCGTCGAAGCGGCCGCGCTTTCGATCGAAGAACGCAAATCCGTTCACCTCAAATCTTGGGAGGCCACCCTTCACAAGCACGTGGCTCTGATCGAGACGTCATTCGAATACTTCCAAATGACGAAAACCTTCGCGAGCTTCAAGGCCAGCCAGAAGGGAAATCTCGCCGCTCAAGCATCCAAGGTGTTCGACAAATTTCTGGACCTGAAGAACGACATCTGGGCAGACGAAAATCGTTCCACCAACTGGGCGCCGTACGTCCAGTATGTTGGCGGCATTGCAGCCGGAACAGCCGCCGCTGTTCTGGTCATCTCTACTGCGGGTGCTGCATTCCCCGCGCTCGGCATCGCAGGCACACTGCCAACGATCACGGCCGCGGGCAGTGTCATCGGTGTCGGCTACATGGCGACGGCAGGGACCGCACTTCTTGAACAGGGCACGCGGTCGGGCGGATTCATTCAGTCCCAAGAAGACTACCGAACGGCAGCCATGAACGGCCTCATGTTCGCCGCGATGGGACTCGGCAGAGTCGCCAACGTGTACAAAAGTTACTCCGCAACGAGAGCGGCCACACAGCTTCAGACAGCTCTTTCGTACGCGCGAGTCGGCAACTACACGGCCGCCACCGCCGCTGCATCTAAAGGTGCGGCCATGACGAGCAACTCAATCAAGATCATCAAGGGACTAGCCGTCGCGGACATGGGCGTAAACATGCTCTTCACGGCGGATCAAACTTACACTTCTGCCTACATGTTCAAAAACGCAAAAAAACTCGCGAAAGAAAGCGGACGCTCGGAATACGAGATCAACTACGAAGCGAGCATGCAGGGCATCTTCGTTCTCCTGGGCTCGCTCCAGATGAAGATCTCGATGCGTCAGCTGCGAGACGCGCCCAATCTCGCCAAAGAAGTTTACGCGCGATACGAAGCGAACGACTACCTCAACTCCACACGCGGCGGGAAAATCGCAAAATCCGCTCTCGAGAAGTTGCACGAGGCCAAGCAGCGAGGAGACCTGTCCAGCTTTGATAAAGCCATCGACATTCTCCAAAAAGACCTCCCCGGCATGAGCGATAAGGTGTCAGAAGCGAAGCGCTTCCACGATGACTTTTTGTATGACTCCGACGCGATGTCGAGCTCTAACGCGAAGCAAACTGCGCAAAAATTCGCCGAAAAATTCGAGCAAATCATTCTTGATCACAAGAAGAAAAAGATCGAGGCAGAGCTCAGCAACCGAATCGAAGAAGCGGTTGAATACGGCATCAGCATCGAAATTCACGAAACTGCTTTGAAGGCCGCTAAACGCGCGGCCAACCTTGCGCCGGTCTATGCGAGCTTCCGTGCCGCCGAAGGGCTCAGCGAAGCAGCCGAAGCGGCCTTCTCCGTGGGCGAGCGCAGTAACGTGAAGACGAGCGACGCCGGGGTTAACCTAAAGAACTTCCGCAATGCGGTAAAGGGCTACACCGATGCGGTTGCCCACTACTCTCATGCCAAGAAGAAGTTGGCTTGGATCATCGCAGGCTTCGAGAAAACGGTCGGCGACCGCTCTAAGCTTGCGGAAATCCCCGAGTACACCCAAGCCGTGAAGGCATTGGCCGAAATCGATGGCGCAGACGGCAAGCTCGCCCTGGCGCAAAGCAAGCTCAATGAGGCTAAGCAACAGCTCGCGAACGCGCAAAAACCAGGCTCGGGGGGAACGCGCCAGAAACCCACAGAGACGGGTTCGAGCGCAGAAGGTGGCGTAGCTGCGGCTGGCCGAGCAGACGGAGCACCTAGCCTCCTCCTTGCGAAGATCCAAACCAACCCCGGCATTCCCGCAAGCAAGCGGGCTGCACTCGCGAAAATCCTGAAAGAACCCGCGTCGTACAACAGTCTCGTCAGACTGATCAACACGGCCCTGGCTCGAAAGGTGCCTGAGGCGGCTATCGCAAAAGCACTGGTCGACTCGACCAACGCCTGCCTGCGCTGAGCTCATCTCGATCGGATTAGTTCTTGGAAGGCCGGTCGCGAAAGCGTCCGGCCTTCTTCCTTTTCAGCACCCGACTCAACCGCTAGAATCAAGGCCCATGACCCGCAACATTGAGCTGACCGACCTCGCCCGCCTCGACCCGACGCTGAAACTGGATGTCCGCTACGCGACCGCCGACAACTTTATCGGCCGCCCCGTCTACCCCACGCCGCGCGCATTTCTTCAGAAGCCCGCCGCCCAGGCGCTGTTGCGGGTGCATCGGAAGCGTGCGCCCGAAGGTTTCTGACTACTCGTGTTTGACGGTTAGCGCCCGTGGTCCGTGAACAAGATCTTTTGGTACGAGACGGTAGAGTCCAAGCGTCGC
>JBEIOW010000573.1:0-1755 GCA_040377385.1 Bacteriovoracaceae bacterium
GAAAAGTTTGAATTCATGCCAGCCAATACAAAGAGAACGAAGATTCCGTGATTCATCCGTAGGACTCCGATGATGAGGAAACTGCAAACTAGCGTAGACGATCGAGATCCAAGGGACGGAAAGCCCCTTGCTGGGAATCGATGACAGTGCGAAGGACGCAGGTATCCGATTTCTTCGGGGTACCGCCATCCGTGTACTCGTTTCGAGTGCAGGTGTAGTTCTTTCCGTAACGAACCGTGATGACTCGCTCCCGGAAGCTGCCGCCCGGCCCGACGCGAGAAGTCTGTTCGTGAAACGACTTCGTCATCTGTTCAAAGAGCGCGGTCGCGACTGAACCGTGGATATCAATCCAAGTTTCCCCTGCGTTCGCCTTTCCCGTGCCGTGGACCGTGACGTCGCAGCGGACAGAGTCGGCGATCGCGGGCGAAGAAGACACCAGCATCGATACGCCTACCGCCATCAGCAGCGCGCAAATTCCGCTTTTAGTGATCACCATCTTCTTCATAAATTTTCCTTTAATGTGCCCCCGCTAACCAGCGTCCTACTTCCGGTTAGCGGGGGACTTTCCCTTCGAGTGTCCGAACACCTTTATAAAGGAACCAATAACGCGATGCATTATCTTTAGGGCCCGCTCGTGCAGTCTCTGTCCACCTTCGGTGAACGCACGTGAGCTGCCCCACCTGGGGTGCTAGAAGGGAGCAATCGAGCGCCCGCGATGAATCTCCTTCCGAAGAACGGCCAAACTTTCTACGAACCGCACTTTTTGCGTCCCGAGGAGGCGACTCTCCTTCTCCAGGCCTTGCTCGAAGAACTCGACCTTCGCCAGGAGCCGATCTGGATGTTCGGAAGGAAGGTTCTGCAGCCTCGATTGACCGCTTGGTACGGCGACGTGGACAAGCCCTATCGCTATTCCGGCGCAACGATGGCGCCTCGCGCGTGGACGCCGTCGCTGCAAATCCTTCGCGCGCGCGCTGAGGCCCTCGCTCAAACGGAATTCACGAACGTCTTGGTGAACCTCTACCGCGACGGTCAGGACAGCATGGGTTGGCATCGGGATAACGAAAAAGAGTTGGGAAAGAATCCCGTGATTGCCTCGGTCAGCTTGGGAGATCAGCGCGATTTCTTGATGCGCCATCGGCAAGACCCGAGCCTTCGCCTGAAAATTCCACTGAACCACGGCAGCCTCCTCATCATGGCGGGAGAGACCCAACACTTCTGGGAACATTCCCTCCCCAAGCGGCGGTCCGCCCAGAAGATGAGACTGAATCTTACTTTTCGGAAGCTCCTGGAGCCGTCCGTAGCGCCTTGCTGACCTAGCGCTCGCGCTTATCTTCTTTTTTGCGAAGCGGATCCGCCAGGCTTCCGAGTCGCGACAATCCATCCACCAAGAACCAGTATCCGCCCACATGTACTGTGACGTCGGCGTCAACGGAGCGGGAAGAAAGCGCGACCATGCGATCCAAGAACTCGTTGGTCAGCGTTCGCGCCTCGGCGACGTCGCGCCGGTTCAGCGGCAAGGTCTCCGTGCCCTGATAGCGGGTCGAAAGGTCAAGCTGCTCAAGCGCGCGCCCCATGATCTCGAGCGAGCTGCGATGAAAGTGAACCAGTGCGGCGCTCCGCTTCTCCGACGAGAAGACCAGCGATTCCCCGCGGCGATAGGGCGGAGCATCGCCTTGGATCAGGCCTAGCTCCTTTAAGCGCGCGAGCGCGCTTTGCACTTCCTCAGTCGACACACCCAGATCGTGGGCGGCCTGC
>JBEIOW010000264.1:0-4044 GCA_040377385.1 Bacteriovoracaceae bacterium
ACGGATCTCGACGCGTTCGACGACCTTCAATGTTTTTGCGTTTCGCTCGATGATCCGGGCGGTATTCGCGTCTTTTTCAATAGCGACGGCGAAGGCCGCTCCCCGCGAGAGAGCTTCGAACGCCAACGCTCCGCTGCCGGAAAAAAGATCCAGGACGCGGGCATCGGGGATGCTGAGCTGGAGGGAATTGAAGAGGGCTTGGCGCAATCGCGCCTGAGTCGGGCGAGTGCGGTCATGCGGAGGAGTTTCGAGGGGGCGGCCGTTGAACTCGCCGCCAGTCAGTCGAATCATGGATCCATCAGATCGCGTTTCGATCCGAGAGTAAATCTCGGCCGACCAGAGACTTGCAGAAAAAGCAGGCCTTAGCCCACCGATTTCAGGCCGCGACCACCGCGATGAAGCGGGATACGGAACTCCGTCCCGTCGGCGAGCTCCACGCGCAGCTGCTGATCGACAAATCCGATGGTCACTTCCTGGCCGTCGATCTCGTATTTCAGGCGAAGGTTCATCGCCCCGGACATCTGCAACGTCATCGTACCTTCATCAGAGTTCTGCATTCCCGTCTCTCCTTCTGAGATCGTGTCTTCTGAAATGACTGAAGCGATCTCTTGGTCAAAATCTTCAGTTTCTTGGGTGGATCCCGTAACCAGCTCCTCCGAAGAATCTTCCGCCTCCGCGGCTCCACCCAAAA
Organism: Bacteriovoracaceae bacterium; assembly: GCA_040377385.1. GTDB lineage: Bacteria > Bdellovibrionota > UBA1018 > UBA1018 > UBA1018 > JBEIOW01. The sequence goes on from JBEIOW010000264.1 coordinate 692, forward strand.
GTGAGTTGCCTACGGCTTCTTCAGGCTTCATCGAGCCAAGCGTTTCTTCCATCGAAGGACCATCAGCGCTGGCGGGCGCGTGGAACTCTTCCATCGCCGACTCGACGAGGGCTTCGGGTTCCATCGTCGGGACCACTTTCAGCTCGGGCTTCGATTCGGCCTTCAGCTCAGACGCTTTGGACTCGACGGGGGCAGTTGACGCAGGCGACTTAACGCTTCGCGTTTCTTTTGACTGCTGAACCGCACCCGACATCCCCTCTTGGAGATGCTGGATCTCGTTCATGATTTCATCGATCTCATTCGGCGTAGGTGATTTTTTAGCTGAATTCATCGTACTTTCGCCTCGATTCCATTTGGCCCACTGCTGTTCCTTCAGGTTTATCGGCAGCCTGCAGTGAGAGAGTGAATTTAGCGCGTCGCATTACTGAAAAACCTCTCCCTGGTTCCTCTTCCTCCTGCTATCCGATTAAACCCAATTCAACCGAGTGTGGACGGAACGAATGGACCGGAGCGGGATCCAACAACTCCTCTTTAGCCAGAGGCTGCCGAAGCGTCAGAGCCCTGCCGGCGAACTTCCCGGCAGCCTGGGCCGCTTTCTGTCCGGAGCTTCCGAGGATGGCGCCGAAGAAGAACTCTTCGATAGCCCTGCCCCGACGACGCCTGCTCAGCGGATCGCCCAACGCATCCTCGATCGCGATGCCCTGAAAAGCGCCACGGGACGCCCTCAGATTCGACAGAAAATGCGGGGCTGGTTTCAGCCCGAAATTCTTCAACCTGCGCTCGAAAAGAATCGCGCGCTCCCCCTCAATCCCGACGCCGCCCTTCCTGAAGGATTGAGCGTTTCGAGTACGAACGCATTACTCGCGTCCATCCTTCGGTGCGCGACGGAACTCGTCAGCGAGCTGGTGCAGAATCCGCACTTCCTCCTGCAGGTCAACGCAAGCCGCCGCGAAGCCATCGCGCGCCACTTGGAAAGCCTCGCACAAATCACCCCGGGACCCACCGCAAGCGCGGGCGCTGCGGACGCCGCCGGCGGCCTTCGCCGATGGGTCGACGGCCCACGCTCGAACGCCCAGAACGAGGCCCTTCGCATCTACTGCGAAGAACTCGCCGTGTTTTCCGCCGCCCAAGCATTGCTTCTGAAGACCTGGTCGGATCGCGGAATCCGAGGTCTCAAGGAAGAAGAGATGAGCAGCCTGAACTGGGCGCTCGCCACGGCACTAAAACCGCACGTACCGCTCGACCGCGAGGGATGGTCCGTCACACGCAATCTCTATTCTTGGTTCACCCCGCCAACGACGTTTCAGCGGGATACCTGGCGAATCCTCAAAGACGCGCGCCTGACGGATGAAGGTCCGGACTTGCTGCTTCAGCTCATGCGCCTCGGCCGCAAGACGACGCAAACGGGTGAATCCGCCAACTACGATGAACGGTTCTTAAACGCGAGCTGGTCGCTGATTCGCCGGCTGGGCCTAGGCGAAGACGCCGCTCACGGACCGATTCGCCGGAAGCGCTCGGCGTTCACCCCTACCTTGCGCGATGGCGCGATGGTGCGCACGGGACCCGTCGCCTGGTCGTGGATGGGCCTCGAGTCCAATCCGTTCCACCTCGCCGCCGCCGAGCTCGCCCAACTCTGGTGGGGACCGAGCGCTCCCCCGCTCTGGGCACAAGGCTCGGGACTGGAAGTCCATTCGCGCGACCAGCTTTCGCTGTCGCTGAACTCCATGAAACCGTCGCTCTTCACGCGCATGGCGGAGATCGAGTCCAACGACTTGGCCATCGTCATGGAAGAGCGCGCGGTGCGATCTCAGGGCCGCTCTTGCGAGGCCCATCGACTTCGTGAACAGCTCGATCAACTTCCCTACTTCAAGCGCCTACGTGGGCAGCAAGCTTGTCTCGGCGTGCTGCAGGCCTGCGTCGCGCTTACCCGACTTCGTCCTGGAGGCTACCTGATCTGGGCGCGCGAAGAACCGCTCGGTCCGGCCGAAGGACCCGAGGTTCTCCATTTTCTCCTGGATCACGGCGCGCTTCGCGCCGAGTGGCGCTTCACCGAGGTCGGTCACGCGCTGCCCGGAAAAACGCGCGTCTTCCCGACCTACCTCTACCTGTTTCAACGGGAACCCGAGATGCGTGCCCGCCTCGCGAACCGCCCTCGTCGCATCACCGCGCAGGGACAAATTCGCAGCCACATCGAAGTCCCTTTGCTGATTGAAGACGCCTTCGCTGCGGTCGAGATGGGAGCCCCGGGAGAAGCCCCACTGCCCGCACGCGGACCTTGGCAGATTCACGTTCAAGTCAGTCCGATCGAACAAAAAGACTGGATCGATCGCTGGCCCGACCTTTCTGACCCTGGCACGCTCTCTCAGCTCGACCGCTTGCGAGAAAACTCGGTCGCCCTCGCCGGCTTCACCACGATCCGCGCAACGCCACCGGGCGACCCGCGCCGAGGCGGCCTCTGGTCGTTACCCGTGAGTTCGCCCGCCGTGGGTTTTTGGGTCCAAGCGCAGAACGAAAACGGCCGACGCCGCATGATCACCGCGCCACTGCCGCGCGGAGAGGTCGCGGCACCTGGCTCCGGCGTGCAGGTTCTGGTTCGCGACGAATCTTGGGTTGCGCCCCTTTGCGCCTACCTTGAGTCACGTGTGGTCAGCGAGTGGCTCGATCTCCACTGCGAGCGCAAGTCTGAACACTGGCTCCTGAACGAAGCGGTCGTGCGTCTGATTCCCGTTCCGATGACCCTGCTTCGCCTGCTGGGTGCGGTAGAAGACCCCGAACAAAATGATTTTGCTACTCCGCTGCCGGGAGACTGGGAGCGCCTCGCGGCCGACATCACGCTCTCGCCGCGCAGAGTGATCGAAGCCCTGCCGATGCTGCGCTCGGACCCGATGCTGCATCTGCATGAGAAACGGATCCGCGCGAGTCTCTTTGTTCGTACCGCGCGCGCGGTCGAACAGGTGCGCCAGCAGCAAGGCCGGCTTTTCTCGCTCGTGCGTGAGGATGGAAACGTGCGTTGGCGCGATCTGCTCCAGATCTTGCCTAAGTCTGAGCGTATTCCAGCCGTCACGCACCCTTCCGTTCAGCTGGCCGGAGGCCTGCCTTCTCAGCTCGTCGTCGCTAAGATCACCCGCGTGCGCTCGCCGGCTCCGGGCATCCTGTTTGCGACCGACAGTGGATTGCACCGCCAACTCATCACCCAGTCTCCGCGGTTGCTCGACATGCTCATGGATCAGCTGGACGGCGTCAGCAACGTGACCTGGGAAGAACTCGTCCAATACCTCGTGCTCCCCCGCTCGCTCGACCTGGCGGAATCCGCGGCCGACGACATCCTGCGCGCCCACGGCGAGCAGTCCCGC
>JBEIOW010000342.1:0-3292 GCA_040377385.1 Bacteriovoracaceae bacterium
AGCGAAGGCGTGGGCGGCGTTTTTCATCCGAAGGCTCCTGGGGAGAAAGGGAGCAAGCGCCATACCTGTGCGATCTCAGCGTCGACTCGACAGAGGACGACTTGGGCGGATTTCTGAACGCTGGGAGGTGACTAAAAGTTCGACAGGTGTGGGATTTCCAGGCGCAGGTCCCCTTGGACTTGGTCCGGGGTTTAAACATCATTCGTTCGAATTCTCTGATCAGTCTATGTAGTTCCAACGATCTTTTTCAAAATCGTAGGTCAAGCGGCCAAATGGCGGGAGCACGACGTAGTAAAGGGTGGCGGAATCCGCAGTCAGTCCTTCAGTTTCTCCCGATCGTCGCCAATATCTGAAGTCGTTGAATGTAAGACTATACTTTGCAATTGGCACTGAAGGGAGGAACTCGGGAGTGAGCTCCCGAAGTGTATTGGGATAGTGTCGATACTTAGCTTTATACTGTTTCAAGGCGGATACGACGAATTCTGCCCGACCTTTGGCGATCAAGTTGTTCGTAAGGATCGTTGAGACAGCTGCTGCAAAGCATAAACTGTAAATACCAGCTTTCAGGAGGGGGGTGCTTGTGAAGGGCTCGCGTTTGAAAATCCGGATCAGCGTCTTCGAGACAGCGATCACGAAGAACACTGCGGCTACCAGGAACGAGAGAATCCCTAGACCGGTGAAGAGCACATCGAGGCCATACACCGCGCTTGCGACAATGAAATGAAAGCGGGTGCTTCGTCCCTCGCTCCTTTTTTTGGCATCAGTGATTTCAGGCACTACTTCGTTCCCTTCTTCGTCCGCTTTAAGAGCATCTCGATTTTGGTGAGATAGTTTCGCACTTCGCTTCTTCCGAGCGCAGTGCATCGGTAGCTAGTGCGCGGTTTTCTTCCGACAAACTCCTTTGTCACCTGGATCAAGCCAGAGTCTTCGAGTTTCTGAGCATGACTGGAGAGATTTCCCTTCGTCACCTCGAGGCTGTCCAGAAGCGCGCTAAACTCGATCGGCTCGTCAGTAGCAGCCAAAGTTGCCATGATCGCCAAGCGCACGCGATCGGCGAGAAGCACATGAGTTTGGTTGATTAGCTCGGATGGCTTCATTGGTTCTCTTCAGCCAGATGGATTGCGGATTTTCCGCGTAGGCGGAAGAGGTGAGCGATGGAAATGAGAGTTGCGCACGAGAAGTGAAGAAGAGGCCAAACCAATTGAGTGGAACCCGTAAGGTACTGGGCCGCCGCTACCAAAATGGAAATTATGCCAAGGGTCAGCGCGATCTTGAGCGGAAGCGTGAAGAAGCGACCCTGGATCAGGTAGTCAGCGATGTAGAGTGACAGAATGGCTGAGATCCACTCCGGATGACCTCCTAAAATAAGAAGAGAAAGGGGAATGAGTTTCACCACAAGATCTGAAACGAGAGAAAGATTTCGAAGATACTGAAAGTTCCGTGCGATATAATCCTGGAAGTTTTGGTCACTGTGACGAGCGGCTCTCCATGCAATGAAATAGATACACATCACAAGTGTCGGGACTGTGATCGCAACCTGTATCAGGCCAAGGATGCCGATTTCGCGCTCGTGTTCGGAGAGCATCATTATGGCGGTCATTGAGCGTCCGGAAGTCAGTTCGAATGCGATCAAACCACAGGAAATCAGCAGGCAAAGGCCCTGGAAGAGCAGGCCGCCATCGATTGCATATTGGTTGGACGGGGCGCTTGATGCGGAGTGCGCTTTCTCAATCGCCCTGCGGATGATCGCGAGGTCATTAACTGCGCTCTGGATTTCTTCGTTATTATTCACGATGGCTCCTATTGCAAACAAGTTTGTATCACAAACCAGTCTACAGGCATCGATGAACTGGGTCAAGGAGGGGTGATTTCCTCATTGCCTGGGGAGGGTTAGACAATTTTTATAGGCTTAGTGAAGCTGTCCTTGCTTCCAGTGTTCGGTGAAATTGGTGGCTGAGGGCGGGATCGAACCGCCGACCTGCGGGTTATGAATCCGCCGCTCTCACCATCTGAGCTACCCAGCCATTCCCTTTAGAAGAGCAATGTACTTACCCATTCTTGTCGCGGGTCGCAACCGGGCGCTGGGTGGAAATGAGGAATTTCGATGCCGGCGGAAGGTGAGTTCTGCATAACGCAATGCGGTATGGCAGGAATCTCCCTTTGACTCCCCCTTCTTTCCTGAGCCAGTAATGAATTCACATGGTCAGTATGGAGCGGAAGCGGACCTTCGCCGCGATCACTTTGCTCGGGGCGGTCGTCTTTTTGATCTGGGCCTTTCCAGACTATTTGGCCTACCTGCGCCTGCCCAATCGGATGAATCCCGTTTGGGATCCGGCGCTTCACTTCCGCGATGGCCTGCAGCTGTATCAGCAGTTTTGGACCGGAGATGTGCTGTCGTTCCTGTACACGGTTCTGAATTTTGGTTTTTGGTTGCCGCTTCATCCGCTTCTGGTTTTCCTGGGCAACTTCTTTGCGCCGCACGAGATCGATGCCGCGGTCTTCCTGAACTACCTCCTGGAAGCGTTCGCCTTCGGTGCGGTGGCAGCCTGGTTGGTGCGGATGAACGCAGAGCGACCTTGGCGAGCGCTGGGGCCAGTCGCGCTTTTTTTCGGGGTTTGGGCTTGGGTCCGTTCATCGGAGCTCTATCTGGCTCATCACAACAGCGTGATGATCGAAACCCTGGGTTTCAGTCTGACGGTCGTGTTCATGGTGGCAGCGTTGAGGGCGCTCTCGACGGACGACGCTCGCGCGGTTCGCTGGGCTTCGGTGTCGCTGCTGGGTGTGCTCTTCACGAAAGTTCATTACGGGCTTTTTCTGATTTTGCCCCTTCTCGTGACGATCGCTGTTTTCGAGCGTACTCAGCTGGTCCAGGCCGGGAAAAATATCCCCGCAGCGCGTCTCTTTCGTTCGATTCCCTTCCGACTCGCGGTCCTGCTCTGGGGGGCGGCCGCCGTACTGACGTTGTTAGGTGCCTTGGGCCTTCCTCCGAAAGTCTCTGCGGCGGACCGGATCTGGGGGGTGTTGTTCGGCATTCAGCTGATCGCGATGAAGCTGTTCTATTCGAGGGAGAGTGGGTTTCGGGAGTTCCGCGCACAAGTCCCCGCGCTTCTCAACGCCACGATGAGGATCGCCGCGCTTCCGTTCGGGGTGCATTACCTTTTTCCGTTCCGTCATAAAATCGGAGCGCTGCTCTACAACGCTGGATTGACGGGGGAGGGCGGAGAGACTTTTGCTGAGAAGTCGAGCGTCGTGCTGAGGCACGTGATCGAGGGCTACCTGGAGGCGCCGTTTG
>JBEIOW010000138.1:0-5861 GCA_040377385.1 Bacteriovoracaceae bacterium
CTTGATTCCCTTACGCGTACCCCTCACAATGAAGGGGAGAAGGTAGGGCGTTTCAGCCGATGTCTGAAGAGAAAACCGAATCCGGATCCGCGCCATCGGGTGGCGGAGGCGGAAATAAAATGGTTCTGATCCTGACTGCGGTGAACCTCGTCGCGACGCTCGCGATCGTGGGTGCTCTCGTCGTCTCCTTCAAAAAAGAAAACTCCCACCAGAAAGCCGAAGACATCGTCGCGCAAGATCCACACGCGAAAACCGCCGAAGGCGGCGAGAAAAAAGAAGGCGATCACGGCGCCGCTCCGGCCGCTGCGGACAAAAAAATCGCGAACTTCGGCAAGATGGTCACGCTCGAGCAATTCACCGTGAACCTCTCCACGCCCGGCAGCGTGAACCCAAAATTCGTCCGCGTGAATATTTCCGTCGATGTGCAAAACGACGACGGCGAGCGGGAGCTCCAAGCGCGCATGCCGCAAGTGCGGAACACGATCATCGATCTCTTCAACAGCAAGCGACCGAGCGACATTTCGACGCCGGAAGGCATGGGCTACATCAAGGAAGAGATCCGGAACTCGCTGAACAGCTTCATGGTGAACGGCAAGGTCATGGGAGTGTATTTTACGAACTTCGCGATCAGCAGCTGAAAGGCTGAGGATCGCGGGCGTCCCAGGATGGGGCGTCCTAACTGGGCCAGGATGGCGGAAGTATGAACCAGGTTCTCACTCAATCCGAAGTCGATGCTCTGCTTAGCGCGGTCAGCGAAGGCAACCCCGACGTCGCCGCCGGCGCTCCTGGCGCGGGCTCCCCGTCCGGTGGTGCGCTGGGCGCAGTCGGTTCCTTCGGCGGTGGGGATGAGCCCGAGATTACCCCTTACGACCTGACTAACCAGGATCGCGTCATCCGCGGTCGGATGCCGACCCTCGACATCATCTACGAGCGTTTTATCCGACTTTTCCGGATGTCGCTCTCGAACTCCCTGCGCAAGATCGCATCGATCTCGATCATCTCGACGGATCTGCTGAAATTCGGCGAGTTCGTCAATACGCTCCCGATCCCGAGCTGCATGTGCATCATGCGCTTCGAGAGCCTGCGCGGACCCGCGCTGCTCGTCTTCGAGACCAAGCTGACGTACGCGCTCGTGGACAGCTACTTCGGCGGGACGGATCGCCCCTACACCAAGATCGAAGGCAAGGAATTCACGCGCATCGAGCTTTCCATCATGAAGAAGGTGATGGACCTCGGATTGAAAGACCTCGAGGACGCTTGGGCGCCGGTTCACAAGTCCGAGATTTCTTATGTCCGCACTGAGGTCAATCCGCAGTTTGTCGGCGTCGTTCCTCCTTCAGAAGTCATCATCTCCACGACCTTTGAGGTCGAGCTTGAAAACGCGAGCGGCACGATCGTGCTCGTTCTCCCTTACTCCACGATCGAACCGATCAAGGGCAAGCTCAATGCTTCCTTCCAGACGGAGACCGATCGCCACGACAAAGAGTGGTCGATGCGCCTGGAAGAACACCTTCGCAATACCCACGTCACGCTCGGTGTGAATCTCGGCCAGACCCAAATCACTGTGGGTGATCTCGTGAACCTGAGCGTCGGGGATATCATCCCTTTGAGCCAGGACGCCGACGGGGAACTCGACATCCAGATCGAGGGTGTCTCGAAATACAAATGCCTCTTCGGGGTTTCCCGGGGAAACCGTGCCGTCCAGATCACGCGAACGCTCGAAGACGAATGAACTGTAGTCAGGGAAGGAAATCGAAATGATGAACGAAGCCGCTTCGCCGCTGAATCAGATGAACCCCGCCGATCCTAGCCAGGCCTTCGCCGCGGGTGCGCCGAACGTCGCCCACGGCGCGCCGGCCGATGCCAATCGTGCGCAAGGGGGAGGGATGCAGTCGCTCGACTTCATCCTGGATATTCCTCTCACGGTCACCGTTGAGCTGGGTCGCTCTCGCATGTCGGTCCGCGAGGTGCTGCAGCTCTCGCAAGGCTCGGTCGTCGAGCTCTCGAAGTTTGCTGGCGAACCGCTCGAGGTGCTGGTGAACGACAAGCTCATCGCGCGGGGTGAGGTCGTGGTCGTCAACGAGAAGTTCGGTATCCGTCTCACGGACATCATTTCTCCAGTCGAGCGGATCGAGCAGCTGAAGTAGGTTTTGCCTCGGCGTTTCGCCGGGCCTGGTCAGTGATCTTCAAGCGCGGGGGCAGGATGCCGCCGCAGGGGTGGGAGCAAGATGCTCAAGCAGATGTTTCGGAAATCTGGTCTATCGGTACTCGTAGGCGCCAGCCTCCTCGTGTTCGGCGTCCCGTCGGCCCACGCACTAACGGCGCTCAAGCAAATCAAGGTGCTCGACGGCTCTAAAGTCGAAATGGAATTCGACGGCAAGCTGAAAGAGAGCCAAATCAAGCTCGAGTACTTCAACGACGTCATCCAAGTCAGCCTCAACGACGTCTCGGTCTATCCAGCTAAGATCTTCTCGGTCTCTGGTCCGGATCTGGCCAAGGTTTTTGCCTACCAGTACTCGCCAAAACTCGTACGCACGCGACTGACCGTGAAAGGGAAGGCCGAAGCTTTCAAGGGACGAACCGACCTTGAGATCAACGGTAAATTCGTGACCGTAAAGTTCGGTGCCGCTACGGATGCGGTCGCGCACACGGCTTCGCAAGCGGCGCGGTCCGACGTCAAGCCGGCCGCCGAAGCGAAGGAAGCGCCCAAGAAAGAACTCAGCGCTGACGAGAAAATCCTCCTCGACAAGGTGCTCTCGCAGCAGCCTGCGCCCGTTAAGGCTGCAGAAAAAACTGCAGAAAAGACTGCAGAAAAGGCATCTGAGAACAAAAAAGACGGTCAGTCCGCTTCCTGGGGTGCTAAGGGCGAGAAGAAGCCTGCGACGAGCTTCCTGCGCGTCATCGGCATGCTCGGACTGGTGCTGGGTTCGTTCCTCGCGCTCGTGCTTCTCGTGAAGCAGGCCCGTAAAATGACCGGCCCCGGCTCCAAGCGATTCAACGGCATGCTCGGTCGCTTCGTACGGGTGAAGCTCGGCCATCGCGAGAAGCTGATCGACGTTGTCGCCACCCACTACCTCGGGCCCAAGAAGAGCATCGCCGTTGTTCGCGTTTGCGGAAAGCTGCTGGTGCTGGGGGTTTCGAATGAAGCCATCAATCTCATCGCTCAGCTTCCGGCGGATGGTAAAGGGGACGACCTCGAAGAAGGGGGTCCCGACCTGAATCTCGAAGAAATCATCGGCGCAAGCCTCCTCCAGGAAGCGCAAGGCAAGTCCGCGACCAAGACAGCTGCCAAGCCAGCCACCAAGGCCGCGGCGCAAGCTTACGCTAACTTCGACGGGGCGATGTCGGCCGGTCCGGCTCGACCAGTGGCTGGCGATAGCTTTGCTCAGGTGCTCAAAGAAGAGTCGGCACGTCCTTCGGTGAAAGACCGGATCAAAAGCCGACTCGAAGGGATGAAGCAGCTATGAGGAGAATCGCGGGAACGACTCTCACGCTCGTCCCAGCGCTCCTCGCGGCTTGCTTCGGTGGCGCCGTTGCGTTCGCCGCAGAGGCTCCCGGTAACTCGTTCGTACCCGGTTCCTCTGGCCTGAGCTTGCCGAGTTTGAGTCTCTCATTCGCCAACTCCCAGAAGCCCGCCGACATGGTCGGGATCTTGCGCATCGTGATGATGATGACGGTGCTGTCGCTGGCGCCCGCCATTTTGATCATGATGACGAGCTTCACTCGAATCGTCGTCGTACTGAGTTTTCTTCGCCAGGCGATCGGCACGCAGCAGATGCCGCCCAACCAGCTGATCATCGGCCTCTCGCTGTTTCTCAGCTTCTTCATCATGGCGCCGACTTTCAAACAGATCAGCACGAACGCGATCGAGCCGTTTCTGTCCGAGAAAATCGATCAGACCACGGCATTCGAGCGGGGTGAAGCACCGCTGCGCGAATTCATGTTCTCCCAGGTTCGCGACAAGGATCTTGAGCTCTTCCTTTCTCTCTCAAAAGAGCCAAAGCCCAAGGACCGGACGGCCGTGCCGACTTACGTCTTGATCCCGGCCTTCGTGATCAGCGAGCTCAAGACTGCGTTTCAGATCGGTTTCATGCTGTACCTGCCGTTCCTGGTTCTCGACATGGTTGTGGCGAGCGTGCTGATGGCGATGGGGATGATGATGTTGCCGCCGGTCGTGATTTCACTGCCGTTTAAGCTCCTGCTCTTTGTCCTCGTGGACGGCTGGGAACTCGTCGTCGGTAGTTTGGTGAAAAGTTTCGGCTGATTTTGAGCCCTAGGCTCCGGAGGTTCGGATGAGCGAAGAACTCGTGATGTCGATTGGATCTGAAGCCATCAAGACCACGGTGTATCTCGCGGGCCCGATGCTCGTCGCCGCCCTCGCCGTCGGTCTCGTGGTGAGTATTCTCCAAGCGATCACGCAGATCAACGAGGCGACGCTGACGTTCATCCCGAAGATGGTCGCGGTCATCGTTGTGCTCGTCGTGATGGCGCCTTGGATGCTGGAAGTCCTGAGTACTTACGCGACCGAGGTCCTCGGCGGCGCCGGCGACCTGGTGCGCTGAAGTCAATTGAGGCGGTAAGATTCTGATGGGATTGTTTCAGTTTTCACCTGAGGAGCTGCTGACTTTCTTCGCGATCCTCGTGCGCTTCACCGTGCTCGCAGCCGTCCTCCCTCTGATCGGCGATCGCATGGTTCCTAGCCCAGTAAAAATCCTCTTCGGCCTCTCCATCTCGCTTGCGCTCTATCCCGCATTGATCAAACAGGGAGTTGTGAAGCCGGGCGAGGCGCTGATCTGGGGCGCGACCACCGGCGGAGTCGTGATGACGGTGGCGCTCGAGGCGATGGTCGGACTCACGCTCGGTTTTGTCGCGCGATTCGCTTTCGATGCCATCAACTTCGGCGCCAACCTCATGGGTAACTTCATGGGCCTCGCGATGGCGAGCCACTTCGATCCGCACCAGGAGACCCAAAGCCAGGTCATCGCCGAGATCCAGATGGCGATCGCCACGCTGCTCTTCCTCGTGCTCGATGGGCATCATCTGATTTTCCGGGCCGCTCTGCAGAGCTATGAAATCGTAGGTTTTGGCCAGGCCGCCTTCGGGAACGTCTTCGCGCAGAAAATGATCGATTTCACCGGCGAGGTGATCTTTTTCGGACTGGAGCTGTCTGCTCCAGTCGCGCTTTGCATGTTTGCGGTGAACGTCGCCTTCGGCGTGATTGCCAAAGCCATTCCACAGCTCAACGTGCTCGTTCTTTCGCTATCCGTTACGGTCTTTGTCGGCCTATTCGTGGTGATGATCAGCATGCCGCAGTTCGGATCGGCGGCGAGCCATCTCTTTGAGATGACCGGCGACCGTATGATCACGACCCTTAACGCTCTCGTCGGGAAAGGTTGAGGTCTCATGGCTGAAGGTCAGGAAGATCGCGACACAGACGACTTAAGCGAAGAGATATCCCACTATAAGTTGGAGGAGTTCCGGCAAAAGGGGCAGGTCTCCCAAAGCCGGGAGCTCTCCGCGCTTGCGGCGATGGTGGCGGCCGCGGCAACGCTCTACGGGATGTCCGGAACGATCGGCGTGCAGTTTGCGCAGTACCTTCGGGAGTCGCTCGAAGTGAGCTCGATCCTGAAGCTCGACTTCGCAAAAACCGGTGTGCTCTCCCTCGTCTTCTTTAAGGCGCTCAAGATTGCGGGGATTATTGTGGTCCCGGTGGCTATCGCTGGCTTCGTGATTGGAGCGCTCGCGAGCTTCTCTCAGATCGGTGCGATCTTCTCAACGGACCCGCTCGAGCCGAAGTTCGATAAGATCAGTCCGCTTGCCGGTATCAAGCGGATCTTCTCGAAGCGCCAGATGATCGAAAC
>JBEIOW010000121.1:0-6374 GCA_040377385.1 Bacteriovoracaceae bacterium
GGTCTTCCAACTCTGGCAGAGCCCCTGGGCCTCGTGGGTAGGATTTCGCTATCTTCGCTCAAAGAAGAACTCGCGGTTCTTGAGCTTCATCACGCTGATTTCGATTCTGGGTGTCGCTCTTGGCGTGGCGTCTATGATCATTGTGTTGTCAGTGATGGATGGTTTTGAGCGTGAACTCAAAAAACGTCTCATGTCGACCGAGCTTCACGTTCTGATCGAGCCGACCGATCAAGTTCCGGGTTTCAATCTGGGCAGAGTGAAGGAGGTCGTGCTCGACTCCGCTCGGATGGAGGCGCTCCGCGGGAGCTACCCGCAGATCGTATCGTTTGATCCGGTGCTTTCTACCGAAGTGATCTTGCGCGCCGGTAAGCATGTCGCCGGAGTTTCGGTCAAAGGGGTGAAGCCCTACCGTCTCGCCCGCATCCGCGAGAAAGCCAGCGCTCGCGAAGGAATGCCCTATTTGCCGCCCGCTGACGCTGCGCCGAGCGCGTCGACGGGTCAGGCTTCTCCATTGTGGATCGGCCAGGAGCTTGCCTACGAGTTGAGCGTCGTCGTCGGTGATCGCATCACGATGATCTCCCCGACCGAGATGGAAGGTCCGCTCGCGTCCGTCCCGCGCATCCGTGAGCTCGTGGTGGACGGAATCTACCGAAGCGGGCATCCGGAGCAAGAGCTTCACTCGGCTTACGCTCCGATCGGCGCCGTCCGTTCGTTTCTCCGTGCTCAGGATGCAGTCACGCAGTGGGAGCTTTCACTTGCGCCTTTCGATGATGCCCCTAAGGTTGCGCGCGCGCTCGAGACGCAGCTTCCGGGTTTCCGCGTGAAGGACTGGATCCAGATGAATTCGCACCTCTTCGGGGCGCTTCGACTGGAGCGCTTCGCGATGTTCGTGATCCTTGCGTTTATCGTGATCGTGGCGAGCTTTAATATCGTGACGACCCTCACCTTGATGGTGCTCGAAAAGAAGCGCGAAATCTCGATTTTGAAGACGATGGGCGCGCGTGATGCTCAGGTGGGCGCGATTTTTCTCGCCGAAGGTTTTTTCATCGGCACATCGGGTGTCGGAGGGGGGCTGTTGCTCGGCTATGTCCTCTGTCTCGCCCTTCAGCGGTACGAGTTCATCCGCTTGCCCGACATCTATTACGATCGCACGCTCCCGGTAACCTTCGAGCCGTCCTACTATCTTGGAGTCGCCGTTTGCGCGCTCGTCATCGTGCTCATCGCTTGCCTTTACCCGAGTCAGCGCGCGGCGGGCCTTCGTCCGCTCGAGGGAATCCGTTTTGGCTAGGCTGTGGGGCTTCAGCTTGTTGGTCGCCGGTTGGGCCGGGATCTGCGCGGGCGGAGCGATCGCCGCTTCGGAGACGTGCCGCGTCCTTCTCGTCCCCGGCGCGATCGGCGGGAACGAAGGCGGGTCAGGCTTTTTCATCAAGAACGAAGAGTACTTTCGCGAACACCGCGAGTACTTTCAGTCCCGTGGATGCGAGGTCCGGCAGGCGGTGCTCGCAATGGATGGTTCCATCGCCGAACACGCGCGCTCGTTGCGCGATCAAGTGGAAGCGTTCGCCGCTTCGGCACCGGATGCGCCGATCTGGATTTTTGCGCACAGCCAGGGCGCGCTCGACACGCGATTCATGCTCCGAATGCTCACACCGCGCGCCCAGGTGAGTGCCGTAGTCGATATCGGCGCGCCTCACCAGGGTTCGCCAGTGGCGGACTGGGCAATGGACCATCTCCAGAGACGTTCGTGGCTTTACGAGTTGCTACGCTCGGTCTTTAGCTACGACCTGTCTGCCTTGGCCTTTTTGCCGGAGATGACTCCGGATTTTTTGCGCCGTTACGCCCAGTCCTTCGAGGCGGTGAAGGGTGTTCGCTATGCTTCGGCGCGGGGAGTGTGTCGAAGCGGCTGTCACTTCACGTTGTGGGCGTCGGGTCTCTGGTTCGGGGTTGGGGAAGGCGACGGCTTGGTGCCCTCCGCGAGCCAACGCTTTGGCGAGGATCTGGGTGAATTCAACCTCGATCATCTTTCGCAGGTTGGCGTGGACGAGGGAAAGCGCGCGGAGCGGACGCGTCTGCTGGATTCGGTCTTTCGTTTCTTCAGCGTTTCCGAATAGGGCGAACTCAGGGCCGAGGCGATGGGTCTTCGGTCCAGGCCGTCTCGTCGCGAGCTTCCGATCGCCGATAGGCGCGGAAGGCAGGGAGCACCTCAGTGGGGGACCCTAGCATCCGAACCTTCCCCGCATCCAGCCATAGAATCAGATCGCAGCTCTCGATCGTGCTCAGACGGTGAGCGATGACGATCTGGGTTCGTCCGCGGAAGAAAGTTTCGGTAGCGCGCGTGAGGAGCTCCTCGGATTGCGGGTCGATCGCGCTCGTGGCTTCGTCCAGAATGAGTACCGGAGCATCTTCGAGCAGGCAGCGCGCCATGCAGACGAGCTGTCTTTCGCCGGCCGAGAGATTTCGTCCGCGTTCTTCGACGAGATGATCGAGGAAACGAGGTCCGTCGGCTTCGTCCACGAGGCCGACGCGTTGGAGGGCTTCAATGCGTTCGGCATCGGTGCGTTCGGGTGATCCCAGGTTCTCGCGCAGCGTTCCGCGGAAGAGAGTGGGCTCTTGCGAGATCCAGCTGAACAAGCGGCGGTACTGCTCAATCCCAACCGCGTTCGGTGATGGGTCCTCCACCCGTCCACGCATGCGAGCGTATTTCCCGTCCACGCGAATCTGGCCACGCTCGATCGGATAGAGCTGAAGGAGGGCCTGAATCAAACTCGACTTCCCGCTGCCGGTACGCCCGACAACACCCAGCCGCATGCCGGGCTCCAGACGAAAGTGCAGATCCGTCAGAACAAACGGGAGATCCTCGCGGTAGCGGAACCACAGATGGTCAACCTCCACGGCTGCGGCCGGAGTCTGGCGAACGTCTGCCGGGAGTGACGGGTTCTCGTAGTGGGTCGCACGCGGGTGCCCGGTCTCAAATTCGGATTGAGCGGGCAGCCCCGAGCCGGGCTCAAGCGGTAGGCGCAGGTATTGATCCATGCGCTCAAGGCCGGTCAAAGCTTCCTCGAACTGCCCGAGCCACTCGAAGAACGAACCAAACACGATAACTGCGAGCCCGAGGTAGGCGAAGGCAACTCCGAGGTCACCCGCGCTCATTAAACCCTGCGGCACCAGGATGAGTCCGCTCAATCCTACGGCGAAGAAAACGAGTGGGGAGACCCCCTGGAGACTGACAAAAAATCGGAAGAGGATCGTCTGTACGCGGAGACGTTGTTCGAGGAATCCGTCGTTGAGCTCCCGGAAGCGGTTCGTGAACGTCTCCTCGCGTCCGAAGGCCCGAATGGTGCTTGCTCCCTGCGCCGTCTCGGCGAAGTGGGCGATGGCGGGCGAGCGGCGGGCACTGAGTTCACGACGCTCCTTCCTGAGGGTTCCCACCTGAAGCCGGTAAATGGCGAAACTCAGGATGGCGAGCAACGCCCAGAAGGGAGTCAGCCAGGGCGAGGCGACGAAAACGAGGATGGACATCGCGACGAGGTCAAAGATGAGCTGAATGAACTCGGTGATCGGACCACCGAAGATCCGGAACAGGTTGTTGTAGTCGCTGGAAAAGCGAGTCACGATTCGGCCGACGGGATTGCGGTCGAAAAAGACCATGGGTGCGCGCGACACCCGGTAAGTGGTCTCATCGTAGATCCGGCTCACGGCGTGAGCGGAGAGGCGTGAAATATTGGCGCGAAAAAGCAGCGTGAAGACGAGACCAAATCCCGCCATGCCAAAAAGCAGTCTCAGCCAATCCGCGCTGGCCCAGCCCTGAAAGAGAGATGGGATGGGGCGACAGTGATCCCCGTTTCGGCAGAAGCTATCGGCCCAGAGGCCAAGTAAGTTGATGCATCCCAGGAGCGAGAGCCGAGCGATAAAACCAAGCACCATCCAGAACAAGCAGCGGATGCGGTAGGGACGATAGGCTTGGGCGAGTGTATTCAGGAGCTGGCCTGAGTAGCCGCCGCGGAAACGAGATTCGGCGTCGAGATAGGTCTTACTCATGCGGGCGCCTCATCTACACCCGTGCTGAGCGGTGCGCCCGCTCCCGCGATGGCCTCTTCCGCCGGAAGTGCGGTGATTTCGCCGGTGGCTTCCTGGGCGGCCGTTTGAACGAAGGCACGGAAGGAGTCGTTCTTCAGGAGTTCTTCGTAGGTCCCCTCCATTCGAATGCGTCCGTCTTCCATGAAGAGAACCCGATCGCAGTGCGGAAGAATCGACATCCGGTGAGTGACGAGCAGTCGGGGACGGTCACGCCATGCACCGCGAAGCAAAGTCTCCAAGAGCTTCTTCTCGGTCTCGACATCCACGGCACTGAGGGGATCATCCAGAAGCACAATGGGCTTCTGGGCGTAATGGGCACGGGCCAGGCCGATGCGTTGCCGCTGTCCGCCGGAGAGGTTTACCCCGCGTTCGCCAATTTCACTTTCGAGCCCGGCTACGAGGCCTTCGGAAGCAGGATCAAACTGAGAGAGATGCAATGATCGGAGGACTTCGGCGTCTCCATTGCTCTCAGCGCGGTAAGTGAAGAGTACGTTCTCGCGCAGGCTCGCACTCATGGTGAAGCCCTCCTGCGGAACATACGCGAACCGTTGTTTAACGCTCGGATCGACGGGGCCCCGAGTTTCCTGGCCGTCGAGTTTGAACGACAGGAAGGTCGCGGCGGTTTCTCCGAGCAGCGATTGGAGGAGCAGACTTTTTCCGGAGCCGACCTCGCCCACGATCGCGACGCACTCGCGTGGATAGAGACGTAGGTGGATGGACTTGAGCGCGGGCCGTTGTTCGAGCATCAGCTCAAGTCCGCGGATCTCGAGCGCAGGCTCTCCTGGGGACGGTACGGCGCCGACGAAGGGAGTGACGGGAGAGGGGTGGAGCACGCGTGAGGGCTGGAATTCTTTTTTGAACGCCTGGTCCAAGCGGCGCATTGAAGAGGATGCATCCATGCCCATGACCAGGATCCAAGGGAATTGGCGAAGCGGTTTGGTGAGGAAGACGTTGACGAGCCAAACGAGAGAGAGGATTTCACCCGGTGTGGCGGTGGATTCCCGGCCTTGGATCCAAAACCCCACGGCAAGCAGGTTGAGGAAGGTGGGCGAGGAGCCGGAGATCGCGTTCATGATCTGGCCGTTGGTGACCATCGCGAGCCGGTTGGCGGTTTCTCGGCGGCGAACCTGGAGAATCTTCTCCTCGGTCTGTGTGGTCCAGCCAAGGATCCGCAGCGTGCGGATGTTTTGGATCCACTCGTTGACCCGTCCGGTCCTCTCTTGGGCCAGCTGTTTGAAGTGGTAGAAGAACCGAGATTGCCGGATCGCCAGCGTCAGGTTGATCAAGAGCAGGACGCCCAGCGCGAGCAGGCTTTGCGAATACGGGATTCCGTATCCTTGCTGAAGCACGTAGGGCGCAAGCAAGAGCGGAAAGAGCAGGCTCGAAGACATGGGCAGGGACTGTTCGAGAATCTGGATCGAGCCGCTCGCGTCGACCGTGAAAAGCGAAACGGCTTCACCTGAAGGCGCCTTGCCCACCAGGCCCCCGCGCACGGAGAGGAGGCGCGAGTACATGGCGTCGCTGATGCTCTTGAGTGAGAAGACGGCTTCGCGCGCGGCGAGCCAGATCGCGAGCTGGGACATGCTGACCGCACCGAATGATGCGATGAAACCGAAAATCAAATCGCGAATGAGAAGGCTGCGCTCCGTGCTGGCAGCACCGGCGAGCAGGCCGTCAATGAAGCTCTTCTGAAAAAACGGGGCGCTTAGGCCGAGGAGGGTTCCAACCAGACCGATGAGGAGGACGAGCCCCTTCCAGCCTTTTCGCTCCCAGAGCAGTGAGGTGAGTAGGGATTTGCGAAGGGGGTGGGAGGCGAGCATCGCTGCTGGCAGCGTAGCTGATCAGGGAGGAACTTTCGAGAGAAGGAAAAATGACTGGTTGAGTCAATCCGGGTGTCGCTTGGCAAACGACGGGCGATTTGAAAGAGTCTGGGCGCTTTATGGAAGAGATCCTCGTCGTCGCGGTTTGTCTGGTCTTCAACGGTTTGTTCGCGGCCTACGAGATGGCATTCGTCTCGGTTCCAAAGGCAGAGCTCCGGCGTTTGGCGAAGAACGGTGATTTGAGCGCTCAGCGACTTTTTGCGCTCCGTGAACATCCCGAACGCACGCTTTCCATCATCCAAATCGGGATTACCCTCGTCGGAGCGATCTCGGCTGCTGTCGGGGGCGCGGGGGCCGTCGAAAGCATCGTACCCGCTATGCAAACGCATTGGGGGTGGAGCGAGAATCTGGCGGAGTTCGTCGCTATTCTGGCCGTCGTCCTGCCGCTGAGCTTTCTGAGTGTCGTCATTGGTGAAC
>JBEIOW010000275.1:0-3959 GCA_040377385.1 Bacteriovoracaceae bacterium
CCACGAAAGCGGCCCTGCACATCGGTGCGCTCGACAGCATCCCAAAGCAAATCATCGTGCAACTGGCTAAACACGCCCTCAAGAACTTTTCGTGTGTAATCACCTTGTCCGAGGGGCGCCCGGACGACCTGCTGCGCGAGCTACAGGCCCATCGAATCGACCTCCTGCTCACGGACCACCTTCCCACCGGCGTCGACAGCAAAGGGCTTCGTCCCCGCACAATCGCGAGAAAGAACATCGGCGTCTACGCGTCGCCGGAATTTCGTTCTCTTCGGAAGGGATTTCCGAAATCGATCTCTTCGATGCCGGTGATTCTACCCAGCTTCAGCAGCCGTTTACGACAGGACCTGGAACACTGGGCGAGTCTCCAAAAAATTGAGCTCAACGCGGTCGCCGAAGGACAAGACATCGCGGTGAAGAAGCTCATGGCAATTGAAGGCCTAGGGATCCTGCCCAGCGCCACTCACACCGTGACGGGCCAGGTCCTGCGCGGCGAACTCATCGAGCTCGGTCAGATCGCCGGCATGCACGAAGAGCTACTCCTGGTGTCCGCCAATCGGAAGATCCGAAACCCCATCGCCGACAAGCTCTTTTCTAGCTTCAAAATTTAGAAGCAGGGAAAAAAGCATCCATCGCAATTAGCGAACAAATATTTAGTTTTTATGAATTTTAACGATGCACTGAATGTCGCTACCCTGGAGACATGAAAACGCATTGGGTTAAACGAGTAGACAAAAAAACGATGAAGAAGGTGATCATTGCCGGCGCCGCTTTAGCGTCGCTGCTGATGGTTGCGATCGTCGCTGGAGTCGTAGCGCTTTGGTCTATGCTCTCGCAGCCGATCGCCTCCTCGCAAATCGCGGATAGGGCGGACAAGGTCGTCGCCTCGACCGCAGAGCTGACTGAGCAAGCTCGTGCCCAAGCCGAAGACTGGATCAATCCGGCGTGCCGTCGCGAGCTGATTCAAGCCTTCACCGTCATTCAGACTTTCGAGATGAACTGGAATCTAGAGAACGCACTTAAGTCTTGGCATGAGGTCAAGGCCGCCTGTCTCGGTACAACCCCGGACCCATCCTCAACTCAAACCCCCCAGGGAGGAAAAACCGTATGACCCAGATCATTTTCAAGAACCTTGAAGCATCTGAACTCGCTCGAGACGCTGCCCGTGAGCGAGTCCAGGCCATGATCGAGAAGTTTCCAGACCTGAGCAATGCGAGAATCCGGGTCACGCTTGAGATGAAGAACTCGCCCAAGCACCCGGGCCCCGATCTTTTCGCGGTGAAATTCCACGCGACCGGCGGCAAGTACAAGGAGGTGACGGTGGAGAAGTCTTCCCCCAATCTCTATTCGGCTCTTGCTGACGTCGTTGACCACCTCCTAGAAGTGCTGAATCGCACCGGGGATCGGTCGCGCGTTCGAGCCTTACGCCAGGCTCGGGCCACGGTCGACGTGGCCGAGACTTAAATGTTGTCGGGCTCGCTCAACATTGATCTCATCATCCTCTTTTTCTTCCTAGGTGCGTTTGCATCTTGGGCGAAATCCGACCTGCACCTTCCCGACGCCGTTCAGAGGTTTCTATCCGTCTATCTCTTGCTCGCCCTAGGACTGAAGGGCGGGCGGGAGATCCGGTCGGCCGAGAGCCTGTCGAGCTTCGCCCCCGCGCTCCTCGTCGGTATGATCGCTTGCATCCTGATCCCACTCATCCTCTACCCCCTTCTCCGTAAACGCGTCGGCAACGGCAACGCGGCGGCATTGGCGGCAGGTTACGGTTCCGTGAGCGCCGTCACATTTATCGCCGCCGAAGGGTTTCTCACCCAGCGAGGAATCGCGTTCAGCGGACACATGGTTGCTGTGATGGCTCTCATGGAAATTCCGGCGATCCTGATCGCTCTGGGACTCTATCGCTTCACGCGCGGTTCAGGCGGCGACGGCGGATTCGATCCGTGGAGTCTCGTGACGATGAAGTCGGTCGTTCTCCTTCTTGGTGGATTCGGAATCGGCGCCGTCCTGAGCGACGCTTCTTGGGCACCCCTGCAGCCGGTCTTCAAGGATGCATTCAAAGGCGCTTTGGCCTTCTTTCTCCTCGCGCTTGGACGTGAGGCGCAGCTTCAGTTTCGCGAAGCCTCTCATTTTCGCCTGGAAGCGCTGCTCGTTGGCCTAGTCTTCCCGATTCTGATCGGGCTTACGACAGTGCTTGCCACAGGCCTCCTGCCGCTTTCTCTCGGCGACCGAATCCTCTTGGCCACCCTTGCCGGAAGCGCCTCCTACATCGCAGCCCCCGCAGCCATCCAAGCATCCGTCCCCGAAGCGAACCCCAGCCTCTACGTCGCCCTACCGCTCGCGCTGACTTTTCCGATGAACGTCGTCGCGGGCATTCCGCTCTACGTCGCCGTCGCGCAAGCGTTGGGATAATGTCGAAGGTCTGGAAGATTCAGTCCTGAGCGCCGGAACTGAAGTCGTTGAAGAGCGGTGAACCTGGATTCACACCCTCCGGAGTCTCGCGTACCGTGCGCGTATCCTGACGGCGCGCGGGAGCCGCACGCTTTGCCGGAGCTGGAGAAGTTCTCCGCAAGGGAACCGGACGAGCCGATTGGCGCGGCTTTGGCGGAGGAAAGTCCCCCGTCTCCTGCAGCCATTCCTTCTCGCGCGCTTTTGTCGGAACAGCGGGACCCACTCGCCCTTGCGACGAAGGGAGATCGACTTCCATGGGCTTCCAACGAATCGCGATTCCTTCGGCCAGCACCTGGCCCTCGCCGCCATCGTCCGAACACTGGGGTGTGCGGTGAGTTTCATGTCGACCATCGATCAAGAACGTCACGGTTCGAACCCGGATCACCGCGTCCGCTCCGCGCTCGCGGCCACGCTTGATCAGATCCCCGACGGCTTTGTTGTAATAGTTCACACAAAGCTCATCCTCGTCGCGGGATGGATTGAGGCTCACCCACTCTACTTTGGTGCGGACGAGCCCGACGGTGTCGAAAGGTCGGCCGGGCTCATCAATGTAGGCGTCTTTCGGGAAACTATGCGGCTTGACGACGGGCTCAGGAAGCGTGGCGCACGCGCCGAGCGTGAGCAGCGCCGCCGTCATCAGGAAAACGACCTTCCGCTCCGAGGCGATCCGGCGCCGAACGAGCATCAATCGTTCTCGGGCTCGTTGTACTCGTACTGCTGGTTCTTGAAGTTCCGCAGGGTCCACTTCTTCCCTTCGTGCTTCACCACATAATTGGGGAGGAGCGGAATCTTGCCGCCGCCGCCCGGAGCATCGATCACATAGTGAGGGACGGCCATGCCCGACGTCCAGCCGCGGAGCTTCTCGATGATATCGAGGCCGGTTTGAACCGGAGTCCGGAAGTGGCTGATGCCCTGAGACATGTCGCACTGGAAAATATAGTACGGACGAACACGCATCATCAGGAGCTTGTGGTTGAGCTCTTTGACGATCTCGGGTTTGTCGTTGATCCCCTTCATTAGCACCATCTGGTTGTTGATCACGCAGCCGGCGTTGGCGAGACGCGCGCAAGCATCGAAGGCTTCACGCGTGCATTCTTTGGGATGGTTGAAATGCGTATGAACGAAGACTGGATGGTACTTCGAGACCATGCGGGCGAAGTCTTCCGTCACGCGATAGGGCAGCGTGACGAGATTTCGCGTCCCGATCCGGAAGACCTGGATGTGATCCATCGCCCGGAGGCGCGACAAGATGTACTCGAGACGATCGTCGGAATTCGAAAGTGGATCGCCGCCGGAGATCACGACATCGCGGATCTCTTTGTGGGCTTCGATGTAGCTTAAGCTCTCTTCGAGCTGCTTGGTCTGCGCGGCCGAAGATGGATCAGAAACTTTCCGCTTCCGCGTGCAGTGACGACAATAAACCGGGCAGTTATGGGTCGTGTAAAAGAGCACGCGATCCGGGTAGCGATGCGTGATGCCCGGCACGGGCATGTCGCGCTCCTCGCCCA
>JBEIOW010000347.1:0-3253 GCA_040377385.1 Bacteriovoracaceae bacterium
CCGCCGTGATCGCGCCGAGCGCCCAGAGCCAGACCGAGCCGTGCTCCAACCCAAACGCGCTCCAGAGCACTTCGTCTTTGGAGAAGAAACCGGAGAACGGAGGTAAACCGCAGATCGCCAACCAACCGATCGTAAAGACCAAGAAGGTACGAGGCATGCGAGACTTGAGGCCACCCATCTTCAAAATGTCCTGCTCTTCGTGCATCCCGTGGATCACGCTACCGGCACCGAGGAACAACAGAGCTTTGAAGAAGGCGTGCGTGATGACGTGGAACGCGCCGGCGGTGAATGCCCCGACGCCGCAGGCGAGGAACATGTAACCGAGCTGCGAGACGGTCGAGTAGGCCAAGACCTTCTTGATGTCCGTCTGTGCCACCGCGATCGTCGCGGCGAAGAACGCCGTAAGGCCGCCTACGATTGCGATCACTTCCATCGAGGTCGGCGACAAGACGTAAACAAAGTTGAGGCGAGCCAACATGTAAACGCCGGAGGTCACCATGGTCGCCGCGTGGATGAGCGCCGAAACCGGCGTTGGACCCGCCATAGCGTCGGGCAGCCAAACGAAGAGTGGGATCTGCGCTGACTTGCCGGTGCAGCCCACAAACAGCAGAAGGCAGATCGTCGTGATCGTCGCCACGCTCACACCCGCGGGGATCGTAGGCGTGCCATTTTGAACGATCGCCGCCTTCAGCTGAACGAAGTCGAGCGTATTGAACGTCGTGAAGATCAGGAACATCCCGAGCAGGAAGCCCAAGTCGCCCACGCGATTGGCGATGAAAGCCTTCTTGCCGGCGCTCGCCTTCTCCGTGTCTTTGTACCAATAGCCGATCAGAAGATAGGAGCAGAGCCCAACCCCTTCCCAGCCCAGGAAAAGAATCGGGAGAGACGCGCCCAGTACGAGCATCAACATCGCGAAGCAGAACAGGTTCAGGTACGCGAAGAACTTCGCCGGCGTCTCGTCGTGGCTCATGTAGCCAATCGAGTAGAGATGAATCAGCGTCCCGACGCCCGTGATGACCAGAGTGAAAAGGGTCGAAAGGCTATCCAGACGCAATGCCATATCGAGGGAGAACACGTCCCCAATCGACATCCACGAGAAGAGGCTCTGCTCGAGGACACGGCCCTCGGCCGGCATGCCCGTCAGTTCGATGAACTTCAGCAACGAGATTACGAAGGCGCCGAAGATCGCCGCAGTAGCAATCACTCCAGGAGCGGTCGCACCGGATTTCTTGGCGCCTGGCTTGGACTGCGCAAACGCGTACCAACATCCGTTGATCAGGAATCCGACGAGAGGCAGGACGGGGATCAGAGCGAGCATTTCATTCCCTCAATCATTCCCTAAGCAGTTGAATCTGGTCGGTATCGACCGTACGCAGCGTGCGGAACAAGGCAATGACCAGCCCCAGTCCCACGGCGGCTTCCGCCGCGGCTACGACCATGATGAAAAAGACGCTCATCTGCCCAGCCATGTCGCCGAGCTGCTGAGAGAACGTCACGAAGGTCAGGTTGACCGCGTTCAGCATCAACTCAATGCTCATCATCACGATCAGGATGTTTCGACGAATCAGCACGCCCGTCAGGCCGATCACGAAGATCGTCGCAGCAAAGCTCAGCACGACCCAGGGTTCGATTGAGGCGATCATTCGCCATCCTTTCCGTTGCTCAGTTTGCGCTTAGCCAGCGACACCGCGCCTACGATCGCGCCAAGGAGAAGCACGGACGTCAGCTCAAAAGGGAGGACGAACTCGGAGAACATCAAACGAGAAACAACACGGGTATTCCCGCCCGCCTCCGCCACCTTCTCCGCTGTGTACTGCCCAATCCCTTGCGGCATCGAGGAGTTCTTCAAGGAAACGATCAGCAGAGCCAAAAGCGCAACTGAGGCGATGCCCGCGCATACGCGAAGGACCGGATGAGAGCGTCTGAAGTCGAAAGAGGGTTCGCTCGCGTTCAGCAGCATGATCACGAACACGAAAAGCACCATGATCGCGCCCGCGTAGACTAGGACTTGGAGGGTCGCCACGAGGTGCGCGCCCAACATGGCGTAAATCGCGGCGAAACAGAAAAACACCATCACGAGCGAAAATGCGCTCGAGACGGGGTTCTTGAGTAGAATCACCATCAACGCAAAAGCGATGGCAAGACTGGCGAATGCGAAAAAGAAAATAGGGTTCACGTCCATCTCAGATCGCCTCGCTCACTTGTTCCCACGCTGCTCGAGCAGGAAGTCCTTCGTGTAGACTTTCCGGTCGGCCATGCTCATTTCGTAGATATTGCTGAGCTTGATCGCGTCCTTCGGGCACGCTTCTTCGCACATGCCGCAGAAGCAGCAGCGCAGAACGTCGATTTCGAATTTGAGTGGGAACTTTTCCTTGTCCGCACGCTCTCCCGCGACGATGTGGATGCACTCGGCAGGACAAACGGTCGGGCAAAGCATGCAGGCCGTGCAGTTCTCGACGCCGTTCGTGGCCTTGATGTAGTGCATTCCCCGGAAGCGTTCGGAGTACTGGCGACGCTCCTCGGGATACTGAATCGTGACGGTCTTGCCGAAGAAAAAGGCCCTAATCGTGATGAAGAGGCCTTTGATGATCTCCACCAGGTAGAACCGTTGGAACCAAGGAAGCTTTTGTTTCAGTAACACCCGGTGTCTTCCTTCTCTTATCCGCGTTGAATCCAATAAAGGACGGCGCCCGTTGCGAAGATGTTCAGCAACGATAGCGGCAGCATCACTTTCCAACCCAAATCCATCAGCTGGTCATACCGGAACCTCGGCAACGTCCAGCGCACCCAAACAAAGAAGAACATCAGGAAGGAAACCTTCCCCATGAACAGTCCAGCCTGAGCCAAAACACGCACGACTTCGCGCAAGGTCCCTTCGAGCGCGAGTGAATTCAGAATCCACTCCAGCCCCGGGAAGTGCCAGCCACCCAAGAAGAGCGCCGTCACTAGCGCCGAACCAGTGAACATGTTCCCGTATTCGGCCATCTGAAAGAGCGCGAATTTCATCGAGCCGTACTCAAGGTGGTAACCCGCGACGATTTCCGATTCGCCTTCCGGCAAGTCGAAGGGGAGGCGGTTGGTCTCGGCAAAAATAGAAATGAGGAAGATCAGCCCGCCTAGAGGCTGAAGCAAGATCCCCCAGCTCGGAATCTCGATGCCGCCGATCACGAACAACGCTTTGCTCTGATAGGCCGCGATTTCCGGCAGCGTGACCGCCGAATAAACCATAATCGCTCCGACGACTGACAAACCC
>JBEIOW010000533.1:0-2010 GCA_040377385.1 Bacteriovoracaceae bacterium
CCACCGGGAGAGTTGCGACCTCGGTCACGCTGTCCACGCGCGTTTCCGCGCCCTTGATCCGCACCACGCCCGGGCGGACGTCGGCCTTGACGATTTTATAGCCTTCAGGCGGTTCTCCGCGCACCTCCAGCTTTACCGGGACGTCGCGTCGCTTGATGTATTCGAGCTTGATCACAATCGAGGTCGGGTTCATCGACAGAACCTTCACACCGATCGGGACACGAATATTGTCGGAGAAGATCCGGTAGGTGACGAGGCCGGGCTTGGCGCCTGAGAGGTTCACGCGAATCGGCTCTTCCTGACGATCCAGAATCGTGCGCAAGAAGGCCTTCGGTCCAGCCAAGCGGAACGCAACTTTTTCCGGCACGTCGTTGGCCGGCACCAAGTCCGCCGGAGTCACAACCTCGATCGGAACTTCTTTAGTGATCTCCGCCGTCCGCGAGCCCAGGACGATCACCCAAAGCACGCAGGCAATGAGGATCGAAATCCCCTTCGTCCAGAAGTTATGGGTCAGCATGTCCAGCCAGCGTTCCATAGGCTTAGGACTTCCCTTTCCCGCGCGCGGACTTGATCCAGCCGCTCATGCGACGTGGCAGGCGGTTGCCGTTGCCACCGATCTCGAGCAGCGCGCTCAAGCTCTGGCGCAGCTCCTGCTCAGACAAGTCGAGCATCATTCGCCCGTTCTTCACCAGATGAGTCTCGCCCGCCTCTTCGGACACGAGGACGACGATCGCATCCGTGTCCTCCGTCAGACCGAGCGCTGCGCGATGGCGGGTGCCGTAGCGCTTATCAATGTTCGGATCTTTAGAAAGCGGAAGAAAGCAGCCGGCCGCGGCCAAACGGCCTCCCGTGATGATCACGGCGCCGTCGTGAATCGGCGAGGTCGGAACGAAAATCGAATAAATCAGTTCGGCCTTCACTTTTGAATCCAGGCGCGAGCCCGTGTCGATGAAGTTCTTCAGACCCGTCTCGCGCTCGATGACGATCAACGCGCCGATGCGCTCGTCGGCGAGACGAGCCGCGACCCTCGCCACTTCATCGACCATCTCCCGCTCTTCTTCTTGAGAGCTCGCCGAGAAGAAAGGGTTCTTCCCCACGTGCGTGAGCGCGCGGCGAAGATCGTCTTGAAACAGCACGATCACGATCAGGATCAGGTAATCGAAGAAGTACGAAAGCACCCAGTGCGAGGTGAAGAGCTCGAGGGTGGAGGAAAGGAAAAACGCGATTCCGAGGATCCCGAGACCGGTGAGCATCTGCATCGCGCGCGTGCCCTTGATGAGCAGAAGCACGCGATAGACGATCAGGCCCACGATGCCCACGTCGACGATGTCGATCCAGCGCACGCTGGATTGAAGGTTCGAGAGCAGATCTCCCAAAGTGTGTGCCGGGACGGTCTGGCTCTAATTCCGGCTTACGCTGGAACTGGCGCTGGCGACCCCCCTCCTCCTTTGTCCGGTTTCGAAACTGCGTTACCAGTCGCGGCAGGGAGGCCATAAGTCGGGGTATTGCTCAGGAACTCAGGCGCTTTGCGCGTGATCTTCTTGCCCTGAACGATCGCTTCGACTTCTTCGCCATCGATCGTCTCGTACTCAAGCAGAGCTTGCGCCAAGGCATGAAGCGTTTCTGCACGCGTGCTCAAAATCTCGCGCGCGCGACGATAGTTCCGATCGATAATGTCCCGCACTTCACGGTCAATCGTCTGGGCGGTCTGCTCCGAGTAATCGCGGTTCTGACCGATATCGCGGCCTAGGAACACTTGCTGCTCCTTGTGACCGAACGTCAGCGGCCCCAGCACATCACTCATGCCCCATTCACAGACCATCTTGCGAGCGATGTCGGTCGCGCGCTCGATATCGTTGCCCGCTCCGGTCGTCTTCTGATTGAGCACGATCTCTTCCGCGAGACGCCCGCCCATCAGGAAAGCGATTTGGTTCTCCGCGCGCTCTTTCGAAAGGCTAACGCGCTCTTCGTTCGGAAGAGTCATCGTCACGCCGAGAGCCATCCCGCGCG
>JBEIOW010000020.1:0-11918 GCA_040377385.1 Bacteriovoracaceae bacterium
GACGTTTCGTGACCTGCACCCCAAACACGAAAAGGTCGCTTACGCACAATTTCGGATCGGGGAGTCGTACTACAACGATATTCCAAGCCCCATCGCTCGTGACCTCACCTCAGCCACTCGCGCGGCTGAAGCTTTTCAAGAATACCTTCGACGATTCTCCAAGGGTGAGCATGCGTTGCGCGCGAAAGAGCTCGAGCTGAAATCTCTCGAAGCTCTCGCTCAAAAAGAGATCTACATCGGCGATTTCTACTTTCGCGACGAATCTTGGCAAGCCGCGGAGCTGCGATACAAGAAAGTGCTCGAGCTCTACCCGTCCACCGAGTCCGCAAAACAAGTGAAATCCAAGCTCGAAAAGGTTGCGGAGAAGAAGGGGCAGAAACCTTGAATCCTTACGAAGCGACTTCAACCGCTCTCGTTCCTGCACACGAAGCGCACGCCTTGCCTGTCCACTCTGGTGGACGCAAGTGGACTTCAGAGGTCCAACAACTCATCTCTCTGCGCCGCTACGCCGACGCTGAAAAGATTATCCTCACGCGGATGAAAGAAGAGGGTCAGGATCCGGATGCCTACTACTTCTACGGCATCCTGCACTACCATCAGGGCAAACTCGGGCCGACGATCGATTTTTTGAAAAAAGCGCTGATGCTGGATTCTCGCCATACAGATGCGGCCATCTGTCTGTCGGTCCTCTTTAACGATATCGGCAAGTACGATGAGGCCCGCCAAGTTTTCGAGCAGGCCAATCAATCCGTCGCTCACAAACAGTTGGGAGGCGACCTCGGAGTTGATCGCAAATTCGCGTTCAAACACCAGGAGCTGGGTGATCTTTATTTTCGATATCGCCGCTTCGAGGAGGCTCTCGAGGAGTACAGCAAGTCACTCCTTCTGGATCCATCTTTGCTCGAAGTCCGAATCCGGCGCGCCAAGGCCTTCGCAAAGAAGGGATTTCTCACGCGCGCCATGCAAGAGCTCCAGCAGCTCAAAGCAGAGCATCCTTCGTTCACGCCTGCGCAGATTCAGATCGGTCTACTGCACTATAGCCAAGGCAACGTGCTGGATGCCGAACTGGAATGGGAAAACGTCATTCGTGCGGTTCCACACAACCGCGAAGTGCAGGCGTACTTGCGTATGGCGCGAAAGAATCGCGACCGCCTCACCTCGGGCTAACTACGAACTGATATCGGGAACTAAGAAGAGACCTTCCTAGAGAGTCGCCTGCAGGCTCTTCACCGTCAGTGACGGAGGGATGGAGCGAATTGCGACTACAGCGCCCTGACCATTCGAGGCTGCTTGTCCTGCGCTAGCCCGTTGCGACCGGAGGGTAACCAGGTGAGCCCGCAGCTCACGGAACATGGCGTGCTTGATGCCATATTCATTTTCCTGGAGCACGACCTGACGAGCGATCTGCTCTTTCAGGTTGATCACGAGAGGCGCCTTTAGATTCGCAGTCATCTGGGTCACGTCATCCGTGATGGTGAGGATGGTGAACACCGCGGACTGGTTAACATTGTCGAGTTTCAGTTCGCGAAGTTCAGCGGCGGAGAGACGCGCGGAATAATTCGGCATGAAGATCTTCGGTTCCAAGACTGGCAAGACGAAGGAAGGGTCCTGGGTCGACTGGAGCCAAAGAATAAGGGTGTCATCGGAAGGGTCGACCAAGCAGAACTCAGTGAGTTCAGGAAAACCGAGGATCCCCACCGGGATCCGGATCAGTTCTTCCGCTTGAATCGTGAGTTGTCCAAAACGTCCTGTTTTTACGATCACGCGCCACCTCGAGTGGGTTAGGGGAATGAAGTCGCTTCCTGCGTTCCCCGATGAGCCGCCCTTATCCTTTCAGGGCTTTCGAAACCTGTTCAACATCCACGACACCTTTCGATGCCGCTTTGTTCTGATCCTGAATCGCAGAGTAAACCTCTTCGCGATGGATCTTCGTTTCCTTGGGCGCTTGGATGCCTAAACGCACCTGCTTGCCCTTAATTTGTACCACAACGATTTTGATGTGGTCATCGATCGCGATGCTTTCCCCTAACTTCCGGGTAAGTACCAGCATAAGATCTCCGTCTCTTCGGCTCAGTTACTGACGCAGTACTAACGCGAGCCAATCGTGCGCGTATTCCTTTACCGGAAGCAGATCTATTCTACCAAACGCCTATTCCGCAAGGGATTTCCATCACTTAATAAAGTCCATCAAGGTTGGCTGCATGAGTTTCTGAGAACTCGACAATGCGCTTCTAAATACTTGTTCTTCCTTGGCCATATCTCCGACCACCTGCGCCATATCAGCGTCCTCCAGGGAAGACGTGAGCTGGGCGTTAGTGAGGTTCTGGCGCTCGATGGCCGTCACGGTCGTCTGGAGACCCGTCATCCGCGAACCCACTTTCGCTCGGTTGGAGATGAGGCGAGCATGCAGTTGATCAAAACGCTCAAGAGTTGAGCGGATCCCTTCGAGGTCTCCCGTCAGGAGGCCGATTCGTAAGGACTGAAGCTCATCAAAGGCATTCACGTTCTCCGATTGAGTCGGCGGAACTGCGTCTGGTCCCTGTAGCTCGACATCCGCTGTGGTGTTCGCCGGAACTCGGTCTCCCGCCTTGTTTCCATAGGGTGCATTGGATTTCTGAAGCTGCACGTCAGTGGAAGACTCGGGCTTCGTATTGAACGCTTCAAGACCCGTCACGTTACTCGTGAGGAAAACATCTTTGGCGATTTCGACCATCAATGAGCCACGGTCCCCGCGATAACGACCACTTTCATCGACCGGAGGCGTGTCCGTTTTGAAACCCCCGAAGAGATACCGATCTCCGACACGGCGATTCGCGATGGAAACCGCTTGATTGAACAGCTGCGCGACCTCTTCCGCGACGCCAAGACGCGTATCATCGGTTGAACTCGCTCCGCTCGACTGCCCAATGGCGATTTCCTTGGCGCGAACCATAATGTCCGCCAACTCTCCGAGCGCGTGATCGGAATTGGTGAGATGCGATTCTGCGAGTTTTGCGTTCATAAGGAACTGATCGTTGTTCACTTTGTCTGTCCTTGATTCGAGAACCTTGGCGGCGGCCACGGGGTTGTCCGAAGGCGCGTTCAATTTCTTCAACGTCGATGCCTGGAACTGGAGTTTCTCCATCCGGTCCTTGGTCCGCCGGATACTCTCCCGGACCGCTTCGAAGTTTGTGTTTTGCGTGACCCGCATGATCGCCTAGCCTCGCCTTACCGTTTCAATTCCAAGACCGTTTTGAGCATCTCGTCGGCCACTTGAATGACCTTGGCGGATGCATCGTAAACTTGCTGATACTGGAGAAGGTTTGTCGTCTCCTCGTCAATCGATACGCCAGAGATCTGATCTCTGAGTTTTCCGAGCTGATTGACGATGTCTTTGGACTGATTCATGTTCTCGCGGTTGCGCGCGGTGAACACGCCGACGTCGCTCACGATGGAATTGAAATAGTCATCCATGGTGGCGTTTCCACCATTCATCAGCTTCATACCCTGAAGGCCGGAAAGCGCGATCGCGATCCGGTTGTCGCCCGGAGCGTCGGGTTCCGCGCCGGCGGCGATGAAGTTCACGTTGGATTTAACCGCATCAGAAAGGTCGATGAACTCGGAGGCGCGTTCCACGCCACCTTCGATGGGCTTGAAAAAGTCGACGCCTTGAAAGCCTTCACGCGTGAAGCCTTGGCGGTGGATCTGGTTGACGGAGTCCGTGATTCCGTAGGCGAGCTCATCGAGTCTACCGAGGACCGTACTGAGGGTGCGATCACGCACTTCAAGCAGTCCGCCAAGCTTGCCGCCCTTTACGCTCGCCGTGATCGTCGGGCTCACGCTTCCGGATGTGCGCAGCTGAAGCGAGTTTTCCGGCGCACCGTCCTCCGTGCCTTGGGCCCGAAAATATTCGAGCTTCTCGGCGGCCGCGCCAACAACGAGTGGGCCAACGCCACGGATTTCAACCGTGACCATCCCCTCTTTGTCCTTAAAACTCGTGACATCAACGATCGAGGCGAGCTTTTTTAGGGCGAGATCTCGTCGATCGAGCAGGTCATTCGGGTTGAGCCCGCCGACCTCTTGCTGCTTGATTCTGAGGTTGAGATCGCGGATTTGCTCACCGAGATCGTTGGCTTCTTTCGCGTAGCCTTCAATTCGGGAATCGATGTGACGCGAAACTTCGCCGATTTCTTTTCGAATCCGACGGAAGTCGTTAGCCATCGAAAGCGTCGATTCGCGAACCGATTGCCGGATCGCCTCGTTCTCGGGCTCATTGGCGAGCTTGCGGAACTCGTTGAAGAACTTGGACATCAAGCGGTTCAAGCCTTCTCCGCCCATCTCGTTAAAGATGTCCTCGGTCTGCTTGAGGGCCATGTCCTTCTCTTCGAGATTGGCGAGATCGCGTCCGGCGTTTCGAACCTGCTTCTCGAGATACTCGTCGTTTACCCGCATCGTGCGCTTTGGGGTGACGCCGTCGCCAATGAGATTCTTACCGTGGCTGGAGCGAGGAGCGTTGGCCTCGTTATGGACTCGTTGACGGCTGAATCCTTCGGTCGTCGAATTCGTAATGTTATGACCAGTCGTGGTGATGTTGGCCTTTGCGGCCATCATCCCCGTGCGTCCGGTATTCATTACGTTCGGTAACGCCATGGGTTCGTCTAGCCTTCCTTCGAAAGCAGGCGCGCGCCTTGACCAGGACTACGTTGCTGTCCAGTCGAGGAGTACGTTTGGGATTTCTCTTCGGCCTCGCCAAGCACATTCCGTTTCATCTGATGAAAGTGCATGAGCGACTTTTCCAGAAGGCCCTTGTTGTAGAGATTCTGATCGTGGGCCTTTTGAACCATGAGCTGGAGCGCCACTTGAACGCTGCGGAGCTGCTCCGAGAGCTTTGGGAAACGTCCTTGAACCTCAAGAACGAGCTGATTGAGGTTCAAATTCTTGATCGGAATCTTGAGCTCAAACGCCAGCTCGCCGAGAATACGAAGCCGCTCATGCTCGCGTTGCCGGATGCCATCAATTGCCGACTCCTTTGCGAAGACGCAATCCTGGATGACCGAAAGCTTCGCTTCAGCAACCGCCTCACGCTCCGTACGGAGTAGGTCGCTGAGCTGACGATAGTGCGCCAGCTGCTTCTGTAAAATCTTTAGAAGATCGGAAAGACGGTTTTCCACGGCTGAACTTCCTCCTGAAAGCCGTTCCCAAGGTCATCCTGACCAGGGGGGAATCCGCACTCCTAACGTCAGCGGACGCTGGCGGTGAGGTGCTCGTTCACGAGTCGCTCGGCGACCTTGTCGGGATCGACGTTGTATCTGCCTTCGGCGATACGTTTTTTGAGTTCCGCAACTTTCTGCTCGCGAACATCCGGAGCTTGCTGCGCGGCTGCTTGAGCCTTCGCGAAGTCCTTCGCTTTTGCGGAGATCGTGGTCTGAGCATCGCCCGATGCGGGAGATGCGGAGGCCGCAGGTGTCGTACTGCGCGCCGCTTTGGCTTCCGCAGCGCGATTCGTCTGCTTCGCAGTAGACGCCTGTTGGGTTTCTGGACTTTGAACCGTGTTACTTGCGGCCTGATTCACCCTCATGGGTACCTCCGTGTACTTCAGCGGGAACATTCTGTGCCCTAGGACCATTGTAGCTGCGTGACATCATGTAATCAATGATCTGCTCGGAAAGGCCGACTCCGCCGGTACGCACGGCTTTTTGCGCGATCTCTTGATCCAACATCGAGCGATAGATTCCTGTCGCTGAAGATTCCATGCTCATCTCACTCGTCTGAACGCCCTGCCTCATCACTTTCATGAGGTAATCCAGGAACATGCCTTCCATTCCTTCCGCGGCTTCGCGGACCTGAGGAGGAACCTGTCTGGCGTCATACTGCGGCTTTACCTTCGCCGGACGCACCGTTTGCTCCTGCATTTCCCGCAGAGTCAAAGGGTTGGCGCCCGGCTGAGTAAGGGGCGGGGAGAAGGGTTTCAATCCCTTCTCCCCGGCTCGGATAGGAAGGCCCCCGCTGGATCAGCATCCATGCCGAGGCGACCGTTTGAATCAAGACTGGGAGAACCCACCATCCTAGCGGGCGCTTTTTCCTGTCTCGTTTCCTGGATGAGAATTGCCGCCGTGTTCCCGTCTTCCTGATGGGTCCGCGGAGTCACTTCCTCGTCCGAGCAAACTAAATAAGGTCCGATGAAATCGTCGAGTACGAAATCTTTCCAAAGAATCACAGAATCTCCAATTCAGCCTGCAGAGCGCCGACGCCACGCAGGGTTTGAAAAATAGCAGTCAGATCCTTGGGCTGGACACCCATGGCATTCAAAGCTTTCACGAGATCAGAGACACTCGCCCCGGATTTCATTTCCATCACGCGTGCGGTTTTCGCGCCCGCCCCTGCGGCGGCGCCTCCTCCACCGACTTCAATCGCCAGATCACCGTGGGAGATCGCCACCGGAGAAATTGTGATCCGGTCGCCCATCACGATCGTCCCGGTACGCTCATTGAGAACGACTTTGGCCGAGCTATCCACGTTGACTTGAATGTTCTCGAGCAGTGCGATGAGCTCCACCGAGTTTCCTTCGTAGTTGAAGGGAACAACGATATCGATCGTAGCGCTGTCGCGGGAGGAGGCGAACTTGCCGCCCAGCTCCGCGTTCACCACAGCTGCGACTCGCGCTGAAGTGGTGAAGTCTGGATTGTGAAGCGAAAGTCGGAAGCTTTTCTTGGTCGAAAAGTTGTTATCGAGATCCTTTTCGATCGTTCCGCCCATCACCACACGGCCGACGGTCGGAAAATTCTTCGTCGATCCGTCGGCAACCGATCCAATGCTGACCGGGCCTTGGGCAACGGAGTAGACGTTTTGATCGCCCGCGCGGAGAGGCGTAACGAGCAGCACCCCACCCTCCAAGCTCGAGGAGTCTCCAATCGAGCTGACGGTGACGTCGATTCGATTACCCACACGCGCAAATGGCGGTAGTTTTGCCGTGACGATGACCGCCGCCGCATTCTTTGATTTCACGGCATTCCCTTGCACATCAAGACCGAGCTTGCTGAACAAACGGTTCAACGACTGGCCGGTGATATCCGCGCTCGAATCGCCAGTTCCCTTGAGACCGACGACAATTCCGTAGCCGATCAAGATGTTCTCTCGGACACCTTTCACGGTGGCGATGTCTTTAAGCCGAGCGGCCTCGGCGATGGTCGGTAGAAGAACCGTCGCAAAGATACAAAACGAGGCGCTGATCGTGCGCAGACGATTGAGGCGGCTCATCGGTTAGCCTCCAACCGGTATTCGTAGAGTTTTCCGGAAGGCACCGTTTCGTTGTCATCGATATCGCTCGCTTTCACGATCGCGGTAACGGTAACGAAACGAGCACCCTGCTTGTAGTTGATCCTCTTCGAACCACGGACCTTGTAGTTTCCGTTTGGATAACGCTCCATGATTTCGGCCATGATGGGATCTCCCGCCTTGAACTCCATCGAACGACTGACATCAATGTCCTGCAAGGTCGCTTTACGGACGTCGGCTTTCGGATCGCTTTCTTTTTTGTCCGCTCCGGCCGGAGCACGGGCAGGACTGGCGGCGGCACTGCCGACCGAATCCGCACCCGCGGGCGCGTCCGGATCCGGGAGGCCGTCAGCCTTAGCTTGAAGACGGGCCTGGGCAAGCTCGAGTTCGACGTCTCTCTCTTCGGGAGTGAGAGTCCGCGCTAGCTCATAGCTCACGTCCTTCATCAGCTGAGCTTCAGTCGTGATCGTAAGAATGTCGCCAACGCCGCGTACTTTGTTTTTCGTGAAGTAATAGTTGGTCTGACCGTCCGACGCCCAGAGCGAACCTTCGTTGGCATCGTCTTGGAAATCCGCGCGCGTAGCGCGTACGCCATTTTTATACGCGTTATTACCGGCTTGCGCTTGGTTCCTCACGTTCGGCGGAGGAAGCGGGCCATCCGTCTTCAACGGCGGGGTTTGGTTTTGTGCCCACGATTTTCCGCCGTATCCGGGATCATAGCTGTTCTGAGCAGAAGCTAAGGATCTCCCCTGGTTACGCTCACCGTAAATCGAAGGCATCGCATCGCCCTCCATATCCTCGGAGAGATATCCACCTTCGACCCAACGACCACCCATCGTCGGCGTCGCAGGATAAAGATTGTCGTTCAGATCACTGCGGAGGTCACCGCTCATAGTGCTGCAACCTGCACCGCCCAAAAGGGACAAAATCACCGTCAGGAAAATCATTGGAACCCGATTCACAAATTCACCTCAACCCATCCTCTTTCGGTCAATTTTCCTGCGAGTGAACGTTTCGTCTTTTGAATCAGAACGCGAACCGGCTGGTCGAGATAAGCCGGCTCTTCGGCAGTACCCAAGGTAGACAGCGTGACGTCGCCCGCTTTCATTCTCACTTGAACCGGTTCGCCGCGCTTCACATCGTGTACACGCTGGACCTGAGTGAGCTGAACAAACTGTCCTTCGAGTAGCGTCTGACGCGTCTCGAGCGAATCGATCTCGGCGTTTTCCGGAAGGATAAGTCCACGAAGCTCTCGCTCCATTCCGGCGGCGACATTAATTCGTTCGAGCCGGAAATATTCCCGCTTAAGCGCGGTACCCGGGGCAATCCTCCGTACGGGAATCCAGGCACGTTTGAAGGCCTGAAACGAAATTGTGCCTTCCGCTTCGGCGCTTCCGCGAATCAGAAAACGCACATCGCCGTTTCCATGATCTTGCGTTAGGCGAATCTGCTCGATTTGCTCGGGCAAGGAGCCTTTGTCCCAGCGAATCCCGCCGACCAGAGAAATGTCGCTCGCAGGATAAACCAGGCGTAACTCGGAGATGAGGGATTGCTCGACCCTGGGATGAATGATCGAGGGAGCGGCTTCTCCGGTGTTTGTTTCCGCCATCGACGCGCTCGCGGCCAATACGAAGCCCAATGCAACACCGCAAATGAGGTAAAGAGATTTCATAGTCATCATTTCACGTTCACCGTTGCTCCGAGCATCTGGTCCGCGACACTCATGACTTTTGCATTCATCTCGTACGCGCGCTGGGTCGTGATCATCTCCACCATGCTGTTGGCGACGTTCACATTGGACCCTTCGAGCGCCGCCTGCATGATTGCTCCAAGCCCATTCTCACCGGGAACACCTTGCAGAGGTCCGCCACTCGCACCCGTAGCGGCGTAAAGACCACCGCCCTGCGCGCTTAGGCCCTCTGGATTCTGAAAAGTAATGAGCTGAATCTGACCGAGCTGCGCTTCCGCGCCGCCCGCTAGAGTGGCGTTCACCTCGCCATTAGGTGCAATTCGCACTTCCATCGCGTTGGCGGGAATCGTGATTTGCGGAATCAGCTGCGCACCGCCCGTCAACATCACACGGCCTTGAGCATCAAGCTTAAACGCGCCCGTGCGGGTATAGGCCACCTGTCCATTCGGTTTTTGAACGGGAAAGAATCCATTTCCTTCAATCATGAGATCGAGCTGGTTGCCCGTGACGCGTGCGGGACCTTGTTCAAAGAGCTTATGAGTCGCTCCGACTCGCACACCAAGACCTTGTTGAATACCCACTGGGCTCTGTGTGTTTGCACCCAGCTCGCCTCCGGGTTCCTTGAGAGTCTGGTACATCAAATCCTCAAAGTCGATCCGGCTACGCTTGAACCCATCCGTGTTGGCGTTGGCCAGATCGTTGGAGATGCGCTCAATGTTCGCGCTCTGCGCTTCAAGCCCGGTCGCTGCGGTGGAGAGTGCTTTAATCATTTAATCCTCGGCTCACAGTTTCCCGATGTCGTTCGCTTCCCTACCGAGCAGCTCGGAATAGGTCTTGATCGACTTCATGTCTTGTTCGAAGAGGCGATGCGCCTTGATCAGATTCGTCATTTCCTCGATCGGATTGACGTTGGAAGTTTCCAGCATCCCTTGCTTCACGTTGGTTCGAGAAGGCTCAGCGCGAATATTCGCAGGATCAGGATTCTCAAATAGCTGCTGGCCCGACTTGCGAAGACGTCGTGAATCCACGAACTCCACCACGCTCAATTGTGAGATTCGATCTGGACCCGCGTAGATCTCGCCACTCTCGGCAATACTGATGGCGCCTGGGCGATCGCGAAGATTGATGAAACGACCCTGAATCTCTGGATCATTGGGGGAGCCAGGCACTGGACCGCCTTCTTGTGCCGGAGTCCTCGGTGGAATCAGACCGCCTGCGTTCGCAGCCAGGACAGGGTGCCCATCGCCCGTCACCAACCGGCCATCGGTGGAAACCTTCAGAGAACCATGGCGAGTATACCGAATACCCTGGGGCGTGCTCACTTCGAGAGTACCCGTGCCGTCCATGGCAACATCAAGCGGTTGCTGCGTGACTTTCATGCCACCCGGACGAAAATCAGTGTGCGTCCCCGTGACCACGACAAAGGATTGGTCTTTCCCATCGAGGGGATAGAAATCCTTGTCCTTCACCGGACCACGCGGCGGTTCCTTGGCCACTGGCTCGCGCTCAGCAACGGTCAGATACTCTTTGAAAGTGACGCTATCGCGCTTGAAGCCGAGCGTGTCCGCGTTGGCGAGGTTATTCGCCGTCGTGTCGAGCTGGGCATTTCGCGCTGCGGCCCCGGAGACCGCGGTCCACATCCCTGTGGTCAAACTGATTTCCCCCTGGAGCGGATTCCTTCCACTCCTTGTCTTCCCAGGACAAACTAGAGCAATCGGCATGCCGCATAGGAGTCTTGAGGGCAGAATCCTCCACCCCGCCAAGAGTGCGTGCGGACAGATGGGGAAAGATGCGATAAAACGAGTGCTTACTGCTCGCCCGCCCAGCTTCAATGATCCTGCCGACCCGGCAGCTTCGCCTCAGCAAGGGGGGGATCGGGACGGTAAATTTAGCCGGTCTCGGCAAGTTCCGCCGGGACCACCCGGAAGGAACTGCCGATGCCTACCCTGCTCGCCGCAAAACCCGTTCTGGATGCCCACCACCCCCGCCTGAAGAAGCGCGTAGAGGCCGTCACAAAGCTTCGTGGCCGACCACCCAAACTCTCCGTGATTCTCGTCGGGGACGATCCGGCCAGTCAGATTTATGTGAGCCAAAAAGGGAAGCGCGCAATCGAACTCGGAATGCAACACGAGACGATCTTGATGCCCGCAACATCAACCCCGCAGGAAGTTCGCTCGAAAGTCGCAAGCTTGAATCAAGACCCCTCGGTCGATGGAATCCTGATTCAACGCCCACTTCCTCGCGACTTTCGTGAGGAAGAGCTCGTCTATTGGGTCAATCCGCGAAAGGACGTGGACGCGTTTCATCCGGAAAACACAGGTCGCATGATCCTAGGCCTGCCTTCCTTCGCACCTTGCACTCCCAGCGGAGTGATGAAACTGCTCGAGCATTACGGAGTCGAGCTTTCCGGAAGAATTGCCTGCGTCGTCGGACGAAGCTCCATTGTGGGAAAGCCAATGGCCCACCTGCTTCTTCAGGCTGATGCAACCGTGCTCCACACCCACAGTAAAACCCGGGACCTGGCATCGATTACCCGCCAAGCTGATCTCCTCATCGTCGCTGCCGGCAAACCTGGACTCATCGGCAAGGAACACATCAAGCCGGGAGCGATCGTGATCGACGTGGGTGTTCACCGCCTCAAAGACGGGAAGGTCGTCGGCGACGTAAATTTTGATGAAGTTCAAGCGATCGTATCCGCCATAACGCCGGTCCCGGGCGGCGTGGGTCCAATGACCATACTGCAGCTCATGGAAAATACCGTGATTTCCGCAGAGACGATGGAGACCTAACGGGGCAATTCGGTCCATTGACCTCATCATTTTGTAAATACAAGCTAGATAGTGATGAAGCATTTCAAAATCATTCTAGCCACTCTCGCCACTCAACTTTGGTTTTCAGGGGCGGCTTTCGCCGCAACCGGAAAAGAAGGCGATGCCTATCTCACTCAAGGGGTGGGGGTCGCCGCACCTTCGAA
>JBEIOW010000444.1:0-2580 GCA_040377385.1 Bacteriovoracaceae bacterium
ATGGTCGACTCGTCTATCGCCACCGCAATGAGCTCTTACTCAATCGGGGTGGTCAGAAGTTTTCGCTCGAGCGCATCGAGGAGACGCTGACTCGCGAGGTGAGTTGCGAAGCGATCGCGGTCGCGGTTTTTGATGAACGCTTGGGTGAGGATCTCGGTCTCGTGGTTCGTCGTACGGATATCGGAGGGGACTCGTCGAGGGAACGTGCCGCGCGCGCGTTGAAGGCGGAGTTCGGGTTCGCGCCGACGGCGGATCGATGGCTAGAAGTCGATCGCCTTCCGCAGAACGGAAGTTTCAAGGTCGATCGGATGGCCTGTCGGGAGCTGATGCGTAAGAACGCGCTCGATGTCTGGCTTGAGCGGGGAGGTGCTTGGCCCGGGCCTGTTCCAGTAAGCACGCTTGCCGAATGGCTGCCACACCGCGCGCCCGCGATCTGGTTGGATGAAGTTCTTTCGGCCGCGCCCGAAGGAGGTGAGTGTGAGGTCACTTATCGACCGGACGCGCACTACGCAGATACGGACGGACGGCTGCGGGAGTCCTCGTTGATTGAGTGGATGGCGCAGGCCTATGGATATGTGCAGGCTGCCGTGGGAGTGAGCCGGCTGGTCCCCGGTTTGGTTACGGCGAAAGGGAAAGCCTATCTGGTAGCGATTCGGGACTTCGAAGTGCTTGCGGCGAGCGAGCTGAGTTCCCTGCGTGCGGGACAACGTTTAAGGATTCACGTCCGGAAGGGTCAACAGATCGGACCCATCATCCTCGTGCAGGGTGAAGTTGTAGGGCAAAATGGCCCAATCGCTCGTGGCCAGCTGAGACTCTTTGCAGAGTGAGTTAAATCGCCTCGGCATCGCGATTGAATTGTTGAAGAGTCAGTCCAGCGACAGTCGCTGGTACGGAAAAGGAATCAAATGAACGCACAGAAGCCCATTCTCTTAGTGGAAGATAACGAACAGGACGAGCTGCTCACGCTTCGAGCCTTGAAGAAGCACAATATTCGGAACGAGGTCATTGTCGCGCGCGACGGCGCGGAAGCGATGGAGTATTTATTCTGCACGGGAAAGTACGCGGACCGGGATCCCTGCGCGATCCCTCAGGTCGTGCTCCTCGACCTCAAGCTCCCTAAGATCGATGGACTGGAAGTGCTGAAGCGTATCCGGACAGACCCGAAAACCAAGCGTTTGCCCGTCGTGATCCTCACGACCTCGAGCGAGGACGCCGATATTCTTGCGGGCTACGATTTTGGAGCCAACAGCTACGTGCGTAAACCCGTGGATTTCAATCAGTTTGCTGAAGCGGTGAAGAACCTCGGGCTCTATTGGCTCGTCATTAACGAGCAGCCGCCGGAGTCGGAGGGACGCTAATTTCGTTGGGGTTCTTGCCAAGTAGGGATAGGCGTGATAACGCACCGCATTATAATGGAGAGGCTCGACTCTCCGGAGGTGCTCAGTGCGGGTTCGCCATCTGTTCATATTCCTATTCGGGTTGCTCGCCGTCCAGGCTTTGCCTGGCCTGAGCGACATGAGCGCTGAGCGCCGGAACGTCCATCTGCCGTCTTACGACTTTAGCTCGAACCAGACGGAGTTCTTCTCCGATCGCGA
The DNA here is from genome assembly GCA_040377385.1 of Bacteriovoracaceae bacterium. Classification (GTDB taxonomy): domain Bacteria; phylum Bdellovibrionota; class UBA1018; order UBA1018; family UBA1018; genus JBEIOW01. The sequence continues at coordinate 1,596 of JBEIOW010000444.1, forward strand.
CGCATTCTTCGACATGTTGAATCTGGTGAAGAGCGCTCGGCGTTCGATCCGGCTCGATTTCTATATCTTCGGTGGACTCGTCGCCGAACAGATCACCGACCACCTGATTCAGAAGCACTATGCCGGCCTTGACGTGCGGGTGATGCTCGACAAGCGCATGGGAAGTGTTCCGCAGAATTGGAAAGAAACCAAACCGATCGTCGATCGGCTGAAGCGCGCCGGAGTGCCCTTCCAGTTTTACACTTCTCAACCGTTCACGCCGGGAGGTCGCCCCTCGGTGGATCACAATAAGGTGATCATCGTCGATGAGGAGTCAGCGGCGGTGGGTTCCACGAATTTCGCCAAACTTTTTTGGGATTACCACGATGTCTCCGTGCGGGTCACCGGTCCGGTCGCGCGCGAGCTTGCTCGCCAGTTTGATTACGACTGGCGGGTGACGCGTGGGGAGTTGCCAATGCCCTATCTGAATACCGTGATCACCACGAAGCCCTTTGCGGGCGAGATTCCCCGCGATGGAACGAGCCAGGTGCGTATCCTCAGCACGGGACCGGGCCGCTCAAACGTGTTGCACGCGCTCCGTCGCGCGATCGATCGCGCGCAAAGCTCGATTGATATCTTCCTGCATGAGTTTGACGATCCGATCCTCGAGGCCGCCGTACTTCGCGCTCACCAGCGCGGCGTGAAGGTCCGCGTGCTGCTCGATCCGTGGAACGCGATCCAGAAATTCACCGGCGGCATCGGCGTGCCGGAAAACATCCCGAATCTCGGGGCCGTGAAGAAGCTGAAAGCGGGCGGAGTGGATGTGCGCCTGTACGTCGTCTCCGAGCAGCTCTTGACCGCGCATATGAAGCTCATGGTGGTCGATCGCGAGACGCTCCACATCGGTTCCGCAAACTGGGCTTTTGGATCTTGGGAGCACATCGCCGAGACTAACCTGGAAATCCACGGTGGCCGCGCGGTGGAGCAGGCTCAGGCGATGTTCGAC
>JBEIOW010000502.1:0-2188 GCA_040377385.1 Bacteriovoracaceae bacterium
GAGTCTCTCAAAACGCGGTACCCCAGCCTGCGCATGACGGGCGAGACGGGCAAGACGCTCGAGTACGCGCTTTCACGTGAATTCCGCCGCGAGATTCGCGACCGCACGGTCAATCAGAGCATCGAAGTCATTCGGAACCGGATCGACGAGTTCGGCGTTTCCGAGCCGGTGATTGCGAGCCAAGGCTCTGATCGCATTACGGTCGAACTTCCCGGCATCAAGGAAGTTGATCGGGCCAAGGACCTGATTGGACGGACGGCAAAGCTCGAGTTCAAGATGGTCGACGACAAGGCGATGGATCCGAGCGCGCTCCAAGCCATGATCGATCAGGCCGAGAAGGAAAGCGGCGTTCAGTACAAGGAAGGCTCCAAATTCTCGGACTACCTGACGGGCATCAATGCCGCGGCTAAAGGCAAGATCGCGGAGACCGCGGAGCTCGCGTTCGAGCGCAGTGCGGCCGCCCCGGGAGCCCAAGAGAATTTTACGGCGCGTATTCCTTATCTTCTTCACCGCAAAGTGGAGCTGAGTGGGGAAGACTTGCAGGACGCGACGGTCGGCTTCAATCCAGAAAATAACCGGCCCGAAGTTCAATTCACGTTGAAGCCTCGCGGCGCCACCGTGTTTGACCAGCTGACCGCCAACAATATCGGCAACCGCATGGCGATCGTCCTCGACGGCATCGTGCACTCGGCGCCAGTCATTCAAAGCCGGATCGGCGGCGGACGGGGCGTGATCACGCTCGGTCAGGCACAGGGTGAGAAGGCGATCAAAGAAGCGCAAGATCTCGCGATCGTGCTGCGTGCGGGCGCCCTTCCGGCGAAACTCGAATTCCTCGAGCAGCGGGTCGTGGGGCCTAGCCTCGGGGCCGACTCGGTCGTTTCCGGCGCGCGCGCCGGGGTGATTGGTTGCGCGCTGATCTTCCTATTCATGCTGTTCTATTACCGGGGATCTGGCGTGGTGGCCGTTGTGTCCTTGTGCATGAACGCGCTTTTCACGCTCTCGATCCTGATCGGACTCGACGCGACGTTGACCCTGCCGGGCATCGCGGGCATCGCGCTCACGATCGGTATGGCGGTCGACTCCAACGTCATTATTTTCGAGCGGATTCGGGATGAGTTGTCGGAAGGCAAAACGGTGGCGGCTTCGGTCAGCGCGGGCTTCCAGCGCGCGTTCACTGCGATCTTCGACGCCAACATCACTCACGGGATCATCGCGATCATCCTGATGTCGTTCGGCTCGGGCCCCATCCGCGGTTTCGCCGTCACGCTCCTCATCGGTATCGTGACGACGCTCTTCTGCGCACTGACCGTGTGTAAGTTGATCTTTGACGGCTACATTGGCACGGCCAAGGGCGAGATCAAGAAGCTGAGTATTTGATTTCTATCTGAAGACTCGTCCCTGACTAAGGAGACTCCTGTGTTTCATCTGATTCCAAAAACGAACATCGACTTCATCAAGAATTCGAAGCCTTTCATCCTGTTCTCGACGATCTTCGCGATCGCGAGCCTCGTACTGATCTGGAAGCCAGGTCTGAACTACGGCATCGATTTCACGGGTGGAGCGGTGGTTCAGCTTCAGACTCCGGCCGATTGGGACACCGCTAAACTCCGTACGGAGCTCGAAGCGGGCGGGGTGAAAGAGCCCAGTGTCGTTGTCCTGGGTGACGCAAAAGAACGCGAGTTCCTGATCAAGGTTCAGGCGACGCCCGAAGAGCTCAATCAAGTCAGCGCTTCGGTCGAAGCGGTGATGAAGTCCAAGGCCGGCGAAGGCAATTACACGGTCAAGAAGGTCGACGTGGTCGGACCGGCGGCTGGAGCGACGCTTCGGCGCTCGGCTTTCCTTTCGATCCTCTACGCCACGCTTTGCATCGCGATCTACATCGCGTTTCGCTTTGACCTGCGCTACGCGCCCGGCGTGTTGCGCGCGCTCGGCGTCGACGTCATCTCGACGCTCGGGATCTGGGTTCTGCTCGGCCGTGAGTTCAACCTGACCGTTCTTGCCTCGATCCTCACGATCGCGGGCTATTCCTGTAACGATACGATCGTGATTTACGACCGGATCCGGGAGTACACCAAGAGTCATCCGGACTGGTCGCTGGAACAGGCGATCAACCGCTCGACCAACCTCAACCTGGGCCGGACGATCGTCACGGTGCTTTGCACGTTGTTCGTCGTCGCGTCCTTGTACC
>JBEIOW010000181.1:0-5145 GCA_040377385.1 Bacteriovoracaceae bacterium
ACGCAAATTCCAGGACAAGCAGCCATGGCCGCGCGAACCTCGGAGAGCTCAAAGGTGTTCTCCAGTTCGACGTTCACCGACTCCGAATGTCCATGCAGCGTCGGAACGCGAACTGCTGTGGTCGAGATCCGCAGGCCGGGCAAGCCGAGAATCTTTCTCGATTCCTCGATGATCTTCGCTTCCTCGCTCGTCGAACCGTCGCTACGAAACTTGCCAATCTGCGGAATCGTATTGAACGCGATCTCGTGCGGGAAGGCTTCCGGCGCAGGCGGCACCTTGCCCTTCAAACGATCTTCCAGCTGCGAACGCAGCTCTTCCATCGCCTTAGTCCCCGCACCGCTCACGCTTTGGTAAGTGGACACGACCACGCGCCGCAGGCCCCAACGCGCCTGGAGGACTTGGAGCGGCAAGGAAAGCTGGACAGTCGAACAATTCGGCCCGGCAAAAATGCGCTCCCGCGCCTGCAGGGAGGATCGTCTCAGCAGACGCGCTTCCAACACATGTCCGTTGACCTCGGGAACAACGAGGGGAACATCGGACTCCATGCGAAACGCACCGGAATTGTCGACAACCCAAGCGCCCGCCTTAGCCGCATCCGGAACCCACTCCTTAGAAACCGAGTCCGAAGCGTCGAAGAAAACAAAATCCAGTCCGTCGAATGCGTCCTTGCGCAGCTCCTGCACCACGACTTGGCGCGAGCCGCAATGCACGAGATGCCCCTGTGAACGAGAAGAGGCGAATGCGCGAAGCTCGGTGATGGGAAACGAACGTTGATCCAGAACTTCCAGAAGCACCCGGCCAACGGCTCCAGTCGCGCCGACCACGCCGACTCTCATCGTGGATCTTTCCCGGGTTCAGTGGCACCTTTTCGCTCCTGCGCGAGTCGAGAGCGCCGAAAAATCGCGAGATAGCAGAAATGCAAGAAACCGAGCGCGATATAGGCGGCAAGCAGCAAGAACAGCGCGATCTCCGGCCGGGCAGCGATCAGGACCATCGCCAGTACCCCGACCGACAAATAGCCGAAGCTCGCGCGAGAGCGCCAGTTGAGCTCCTTGAACGAAGGGAACCGAACCGTGCTCACCATGAGGCTAGCCATGGAAAAGGCGAGGAAAAGACAGGCCGCGCCCAATGGGATTTCCCAGCCCGTCTCCTGGCGGAAAATATAGAAAGTAGCCACCGCACCTGCGGCAATCGGAATCGGAAGCCCCTGGAAAGCCCCCTTGGGAAGCACGTGAGTGGTGACATTAAACCGAGCAAGCCGGAGCGCCCCGCAAACCACAAATAGAAAGGAGGCAAGCCAACCCAAGCGACCGTAGGGTTCCAGCGCTAGCTGATGAAGGAAAATGGCGGGACCCATGCCGAAAGAAACCAGATCCGAAAGACTATCGTACTCGACTCCGAACTGGCTGGTCGCCTTCGCCATCCGGGCGATGCGTCCGTCCAGCATATCGAACACTGCAGCGGCGAGAATCGCCCACGCCGCTACGTGGAAATCGCCCTTGATCGAAGCGATGATCGAATAGAAACCGGCGAACATGTTCGCCGTCGTGACCAGATTGGGAACGATGTAGATCTTTCTCATGAACGTTTCGAACGCTACCAACGAAGCGTCACTCTGGCAACGCCTACCAGTTGCGTCAGACGGGATAAATCACGGCAAAAACACCCGCTAAAACGAGTAAAATCGCGAGAAATCGCCCCATATGGAAACGCTCCACCCCGGTGGCCACTGCGATCGGCACGCTCAAGACCGGCGCAAGCGACGAAAGCGTCGTTCCCATGAAAAGTGGGGAATGAGACAGGCCGTAAAGAAAGAAGAGCGATCCGCCAAACGCCTCCATGACAAAAACCCAAGCCTTCGCCTTCATCACCTTGACCGGAACGCGCCAGGGCCCACGACGATCCAGTACGCAGCGCATTCCATAGGTGATCCCAAGAGCCAGGACCATTCGGACCGAGTTGCCGACGGTGGAAAGAATGCCCTGACCGCCCTCGGATACCGCATAAGCGTTGATCGCCCAAAACACTGACGTCATCGCAGCAAGCAAAAATCCTAGAACAACGCTCGTATCGGCGCGATTCGCACGTCGGGACGACCCTGAATGAGCCGCGAGAAGCTCTTCTGTCCCCTCAGAGCCCATGGCCTTCGGCTTTGGGGTCTGCAAGATCACGGCAATGACCCCCGTCACCACCAGCAACACACCTCCGGCCTGTAGCGCGGAAACACTATCTTTCAGGAAGGTCGCGGAAGCTGCCAGCGTCCAAACAGGGTAGGCCGAAGCGATGGCGAGCGCACCAGGAACCCCTAAACTTCGCGTGCTCACAAAGAAGCAAAGATCGCCTAAGCCGTAACTGCATACCATCGACAAGAGGAACCAGCCCCAGTGCGATTGATCCAGCTTGGAGTACTCCGCCAGACCCGCTTCCCACCCTCCGGCGAACGCGAAAGTCGCGATGACAAAAAGCGGAAGCGCGAACATCGCGCGGGTGAAATTCACTGAATAGGCGGAGTAGGTCTTCGCGAGAGCGGAGTAATGGATCGAGCCAATCGACCAAGTGACCGAAGAGAGAAATGAAAAGAAGAGTCCTAGCATCGGCGCGAAGAAAGCTGGTTGGCAGACATCATCCCCACATTCATCGCGTCGGCCCGGGAGGCAAAAGCCCTCGCTTCAGCTTGAGCTCCGCATCCGGAGCACGCAGGTAGTCGGGACGAATTTCGAGAGTCGATCGCAGCACTCCCGCCTGGAACGCTTCCCACGCAAGCACTGCCACCCAACGACCCTGGACCTCATCTGGAAATGCGCCGATTTCTAGACGGGACTTCTTAGGAAGTTTCTCCCAAAGCTCCGGATAGCGATGACGAGTCTCGCCGACCACGATCCATGGGCGTCCTTCAGTGCCGATGCGTTTTTTCAGGCGCGGCAGGAGTTCCTCCGGGGTACAGACCTCCTGCTCTACGCCGCGCTTCCAAAATCCGGCAAGGTCACCGTCGGCCTGCACGACACAATCTGAGAATGAGCGAGCCAAGCCACTCATTGCGTAAAGCTCGCCTTTACAAGCGTCCGTCGCTGCAATCACAAAAGCTTTGGAGTCGAATCCACTCAGCGCGATAGCGGCAGGCCGGGCAAGCGCTGCTAGGCTCGAGACGGGAACCACTCGCTTCCCGAGGCTGTGACCTAACGTGCGTGCCGTAGTGATGCCGATGCGTAGACCCGTGAAACTTCCAGGCCCCACTCCCACACCCAGCACGTCTACTTCAGCGAGATCCCAACGAACCGCTTGCAACAGGCGATCGATGCCCCAAAGCAGCTGATCCGAGTGCGCACTGTCTACATTGAGCTGAAATTCGCCGCGAAGCTTAAGGGTTGATCGGGGGTCGCGGTGTTCCGCGTCCCATTCGAGTGCCGCGATGGCTCCCGATTTTGATGAAGTATCCCAAGCAATCAGCTTCATGGCTTGCTGTCCGTCCCAATGACCTAAATCAGTCGATGAACGCGATTCGCGCGAGGTCGTTCCTCATGACGATCACCATGAGAAGAAGGATCAGAGAGAGTCCCACCTGTTGAATGATCTCCATTTGCCGCAGGCTAAGGGGTTTACCCCGAACCATCTCGATCCCCAGCAGCAAAAGGTGGCCACCGTCGAGAACCGGGATCGGCAAAAGATTCAAGACCCCCAAGCTGACCGAGAGAACCCCAAGCGTCGTGAGAAACGCAATCAACCCTCGCGCAAGCGATTCTCCCGCGATCTTGCCGATCAGAATTGGCCCACCGAGCGAATTCACGGACACGTCGCCGGTAAACATTTTCCCGATTGAGACGAGGTTACGGTAGGAGAAGTCCACCATTCGTTCCGTCGCGCGGATGACGAGCAGGAATGGGTTCCAGACTCGCTCAATGATCATCGCCGGCTCACTCCACACCAGCTGCGGGAGCACGCCCACCGTATATTGCGTCGTCTTGCGGAGAATAGGATCTTTGACCACAGTAGCGGTTGGACTCAAGACTTGGCTGATGATTTTCCCGTCACGCTCCCAAGCAAGTTCCAGTTTGCCGTTTTTTGCGCCCAGCTCCTGAACGCGTTCGCGCAGTAGGAAGAAGCTCGGTACCGCCTGGCCATCGACCGAAACGATTCGATCTCCCGCAGTAAGACCCGACTCTCGGGCCGGCGAAGCGTCGACCGTCTTCTCGACGAACATCTCTGAGGAATGCAAACCCGTAAGCGCAGAGAACTCGACGCCCCGTTGCTTGTTCATGGTCGGGAGCGTGATTTTTTTACCGCTCTGGGTCGCCACGGTGACATCGAGTTTCGCACCGTCCGGCAACGCGGCATAAAGCTCAATCAGATTCTCCCAACTGACGAGCTTCGAGCCATTCAGCAATTCGATCTTATCCCCCGTCTTTATGCCGGCCAGGCCAGCGGAAGATCCGGGATTCGAAATGCCGACCACCGTTGAACGCGACATCGGGAGGATGCCGTTCAATTCGCCGACTTCAGTGACTTCGCCGTACTGGCTAAAGCCGTCTTGTGCCGATGGCTTTGCCTTGAGGGTCTTCTTCTCTCCGGACGCATCTAGAGACGCTCCCGCCGCCGCGCCTCGGCGCATGACCTCAAAATTCAACTCACGCCCTGGCTTTTCGCCAACTTCGTGAAGCAACTCTTCGTAACGTCGCACCGGCTTGCCATCTACGGACAAAACCAAATCCCCGGGACGAAATCCTGCCTGCTCGGCTGGAGAGCCAGGCACGACATATCCGATCACACTTGCCACCTGGGGTTCCCCGATCACGAGGATCGCCATGAAAACAAAAATCGCGAGGATCAGATTGAAGAGCGGGCCGCCGAAAAAAATCAAGAACCGCTTCCACGGCGCTTGCGCGTTCAGAGAACGTGGCAGCTCCTCGGGCGAAAGCTCACGATCCGGTTCCGCCCCCAACAATTTCACGTATCCACCGAGTGGGATCGCCGAGAGTCGGACTTCCGTCTCACCCCACTTGCGCCAAAGTAGACGGGGTCCAAAACCGACAGAAAAGACCTCTGCCTTGACTCCGAAAAGACGGGCGAAGAAGTAATGTCCGAGCTCGTGAAAGATGACGAGAGGACCCAGGATGACGAGAAACCCCAGAATGGAAAGCATAGCTCATC
>JBEIOW010000270.1:0-4008 GCA_040377385.1 Bacteriovoracaceae bacterium
GGTATCCCGCTCTTCGATCGCGAGCGTGTCGATCACGTCTGGGTGAGCTTGAATGAGGATCTTGGCAACGTCTTGCGCAATGCCTTCGCGCTCAACTTCACGCAGAACTTCGTAAGCCACCGTCTGCTTGGATTTTGCGTAACCCTTGCCGTCGCATGCCGAACAGGATTCGCAAAGCGCACGCACCATCGTATCGCGCGTCCGCTTCCGGGTCATCTCCACGAGGCCGAGCTCCGAGATCTTGAGGATGGTCGGACGAGCGCGGTCTTTCTTGAGCGCCTCTTCCAGCGCGCGGTAGACCCGCTGCTTGTTCTCTTCCTTCTCCATGTCGATGAGATCGAGGATGATGATGCCGCCGCAGTTCCGGAGTCGGAGCTGGTAGGCGATCTCCTGGACCGCTTCGAGGTTAGTTTTGAGGATCGTATCCTCGAGACTCTTCTTGCCGACGTAGCGACCGGTGTTGACGTCGATTGCGACCAACGCTTCCGCCTGATCGATGACAATCGAGCCGCCCGACTTCAGGAACACCTTACGTTCGAGGGCGCGCGCAAGCTCCGGTGAGATGCGGTAAGCGTCGAAAATCGGTTGATCGCCGTTGTAGAGCTCCACCTTTTGCCGCAGCGACGGCATGAAGTGAGAACAGAAATTCATGATCTCGTTGTAGTGATAGCGCGAGTCCACGATGATCTTGTCGATCTCCTCACTCACCCAGTCGCGGATCGCCCGCAGGATGGAGTTGAGATCTTCATAAACCAGCGCCGGCGCGGTCACTTGCGCCGAACGTTCGCGAATCTCGTCCCAAAGGCGGGTGAGATAATCAATGTCCTGCTTGATGCGGGCTTCCGACTTCTGACCTTTGCCGCTCGCCGTGCGGACGATGAAGCCGAGCTTCTTCGGCCGATTGCGCTCAACGAAATCCCGCAAGCTACGACGCTCATCATCGCGATCGATACGACGGGAAACGCCCACGTGGTCGATCGTCGGCATGCAGACCAGGTGACGGCCCGGCAGAGAAATATGGCAGGTCAGGCGCGCGCCCTTGGTCGAGATCGGGTCTTTTGCGACCTGAACGAGGACTTCCTGACCTTCCTGAAGAAGGTCCTGAATGCTGACTTGTCCGCGCGGAGGACGCATCGAAGACTTCACGCGAACGCGGCGATCCTTGTTGCGAGGTTCCTTGAACTCATCGCGGCGCTTGCCCGCCGGAGCGACTTGCTTCAAAGCGACTGAAGCGACGGCGTCGCCGACTGCCGGCATGGCATCCGGCGAAAGCGCGGCGCGATCCGACTGACGATCATCGCCCGAGGCGGAGTCGTCGTACATGACTTCGGGACCGCTCGCGCGGCGAGAATTGGGGGTCGGCAGTGCGCCGGTCGGCTGAACGGACTCCTCCGCTCCTCCGCCCGCTTCACCTTCGGCACCATCGCGGCGCTTCCGGTTACGTCCACCGCGGCGTCCGCGGCGACGACGACGGCGAGCTTCTTCAGCGGCGGCGCCGCCTTCAGCCGAAACTCCCTCGGCACCTTCACCAGCCACGCCGGCTTCCAAAGACTCACCCGAGGAGCCTTCACTGAATTCATCGCCCGACTCCGAGTGCTCGGATGAGGCCTCCGCGGAGATCGTGCCTTCAGGCTGCTCGCTTGCGCGGTTGCCCACGGAATCATCGTCATCTCCGTCACGACCGTCCGAAGGCGGAGGACCCATGCGCACGGGCTCCCCTTCGCCATCGTCGTCTTCAGAGTCTTCATCGTCAGCTTCTTCAGCGAGGTCTTGCTCGAACTGAAGCATCTCTTCGGGAGTCGGCTCGTCGATTTCGTCGGCGATCAGATCGGCGTCGTCAGACATCGGAGCGGCGGCGAACTCATCTGTTCCCATGTCCGCGTCGGAATCAGAATCGGCCGATGCCGCCACGTTGCCATTGGCCTCTGCCGATTCGCCCTCCGAAGAGGCTTCCGCGTGAGTCGTGTGCTCACCCGCAGAAGCGAGGAGACTCGGTTCATCGCCTTCGACGGATGCTTCCGCGTTGGCCTCAGCGGATTCTTGTTCTTCGATGACTTCGGAGTGAACGTAAACGTCGTCGACGTAGAGAAAGGCGGCTTTCTCGAGCCCGATGTCGACGAAGGCGGCCTGCATCCCGGGAAGAACCCGAGTGACCCGACCTTTGTAGATGTTTCCGACGATTCCCTTTCCGGAAGCGCGTTCGATAAGGAGTTCTTGGATTTCACCCGATTCCATCAGCGCAATGCGCGTTTCGGGCAAAGAAGCGTTGATGATCAGTTCGGTAGACATGAGTGTCTCCCTTTCTAGATCCGGTTAACCGGATCCGCGGCGATTAATCGCCGGTTAGCCACGCATGACCCAAGCCGCGAAACGCGGTTCAGATCACTGGTGGAGGGAAACCCGAGGCAGGTGGATCGAGGCGGAACGATGCGCGGAGGGATATCCTCCCACAAGTCTCAACTCGGGGCGCGTCGGGAGCGGTGGATGACCGCTTTCGATACGCCCAGCATTCACTGAGAAGGTCTTGGATTTTTCGTCAGCCGGCACGAATCTCGCGCCCGCTGAATTTCCTACTCCGAAAGAGTTCACAGGTGGAATATCCGCTCCCACTACAGCGCCGTGTGCGGCGCCGAGAGCGATGTTCCCCGTGTGTTCTCCATGTTGTTCGGAGAAGGGCAATGTCGATGCTCCTAAAACGGTTCCCACGGCAATGCTCATGCCTATGGTTTCCAATACGTTAGCTGATCGCGCTTCACGGGGCAGCAGGGTCGCTCCGAAGAGCTGGTCTGTTGCGAGGAGGGCGACCAGGGCCCCTCGTCTTGTCATCGCTCGGCATCATTTCCGGTGCGAGAGTCGTCGAGGCGGCGTCATCCCAAACTTTTTTTATAAGCTGTCTGTCTGTCACTATTCGGGCTGTCGGAAGGATGTAAAAAGTCCGACACCGTTCTTTCCAACCTATCGAATCCCCCTTGACACTGCAATTGAAAAACCCGTACCAAAAAACTCAGCCAAAGCCGGAGGAGGAAAGAATTTCCATGTCGTCCCCCACGCCTGTCCTCAGTCCAGCTCAGCTCGCGCTCTATTTCGACCACACGCTCTTAAAGCCCGAAGCGAGCTCGGCAGAAATCGACCGTCTCTGCGATGAGGCCACTCGCTACGGCTTCTTCTCCGTCTGTATAAATAGCAGCTATGTGCGTCAAGCAGCCCAGAAGCTGGCCGGCTCCCATGTGAAAGTCGTCTCGGTGGTCGGTTTTCCGCTCGGCGCCTGCACCACTGAAACCAAGGTCTTCGAAACGCAAACGGCTCGAAACCACGGCGCGCAAGAAATCGACATGGTCCTAGCGATCGGCGCACTCAAAGAGGGGCGAGCAGAGGATGTTCTGGAAGATATTCGCCAGGTCGTGCTCGCGGCCGGCACTCTTCCCGTAAAGGTGATCCTCGAAACCTGCCTGCTCACCCAGGAAGAAAAATCCCTCGCCTGCCGGCTCTCGCAGCAAGCGGGCGCCGCTTTCGTAAAGACTTCGACCGGCTTTTCCAAAAGCGGCGCGACTCGCGAAGATATTCTCCTCATGCGTCGTGCTGTTGGCGCGCACGTCGGCGTGAAGGCTTCCGGAGGAATTCGGACCCTCGCCCAAACGCTCGAAATGATCACGGCTGGGGCAAATCGCATCGGAGCGTCGGCCGGCGTTCAAATCCTGGACGAATACCGCCAAGGTAGCGCACCGGCAGGTGAAGGAGCATACTGAGCCCGATGAAAACGCCGCATACTGACTCTCCCGCCGCCCTGTTGGACCGTGTGATCTGGATCGTCTTGGACGGAGTGGGTGCTGGGGAACTCCCCGACGCCGCCGAATACGGCGACGAAGGCTCCAATACGCTCGGGAATCTGGCGCGCGCCTACGAGAAGAAAACCGGGAAAAAACTCTCCCTTCCCAACCTCGAACGCCTTGGCCTCGGCAACATCACTTCCATTTCCGGCGTCCCTCCTCGCCCCGAAGGCCAAGGTCA
>JBEIOW010000541.1:0-1968 GCA_040377385.1 Bacteriovoracaceae bacterium
AGGCTCCCAGGGAGCCAGCATGTGCCAAGCCAGCCATGAGAATGGCGGCCAGGGAAGAGAGGACAAAACTGACACAGGTCTTAGTTTTCATAGGGTTCTCCTTGTTGAACCCATTGTTGGGCTCGCAGAGGTATTCGTACCGCCTAGGGCAAAGGTTACGGCGATCGCTTCCGTAACTTTTTCCCGACTCGCAACGAATACCTAGACGTATGCATGGCCTCACAGCGGTAGACTTAAGCCCAATGGCGAACCTTTCGTTCTTCGGTCACTCGCGTGCCGCTGATCCGGATCGAGAATTGTGTGACCTCCTCGCGAGCGCCCGCACCGGGAACCGCGACGACTACCGGATTTTTCTGAAAGGACTGGCGCTGCGAGTTCGGGCCTATCACTCAAAGTCCTTGCGAAGATTCGTCCATTTCGACGAGTCCTCTGCCGACGACCTCACGCAAGACACCTTGATCGCCGTTCACGCAAAACTTCCCACTTACGACGATAAGCAGCCACTCATGCCCTGGGTAATCGCGATCGCTCGCTACAAGTTCATCGACCACCTCCGAAGACTCGGCAGCTCCGTGCACTGGGAAGAGCTCGGGGATCGCATCGATCTGTTCGTTGACGAACCCCCCGCGGATGAGCGCATCGAAATCCAGCAGCTGCTCGAATCCCTGCCCGTGCGCGACCGGCAGCTCATCGTACTCACCAAGCTGGAAGGTCAACCCGTGCTAGCCGCCGCAAAAACGCTCGGGATGACCGAGGGAGCGGCGAAGGTCGCGATCCACCGGGCGCTCAAAACCTTGGCGCGCATTGGAAAAGCGCGAATAGCAAACAGTAGCGAGGATTTATCATGAAGACCGATTCCACGATCGATCAGCTCTTGGCGGACACGCCAGCACTGGAAAAGAGCCTGGCTCGCCTGTCCTTGTTTCAGCGCTTGAAACCGCTCGCACTCCCCCTGGCCGCGGCGACGGCGATCGGCTTACTTTACTTAGCGGCGATTGGCGCTCGGTCCGACATCCGTGAGGCGCTCACTCAGGCGCCAATGCAGCTCAAGACCCTGATTCTTGGGCTACTCACTCTTTCCGCCTCGCTCCGGCTTTGGAAATCCGCCCAAGTGCTTCCGTCCCGGGCCTTGCGGGTCGCCAGTGTCATCGCCGACGGCGTGGTCGTAGCCGCCGCAGTGACCCTCATCGCGGTCCTTCCCGGCTTCTCCTTTGAGCGCTGGCTGCATCCCAACCTGGCACTCTGCTGGATCAGCGTGCCATTGACCGGCGCGCCCATCGCCTGGGCAGCTCATCGATGGATGCGGAGCCAAGACCCCATTCGGCCTCGAGAGGCTTCCGCCGCCATTTCGCTCTTCGCCGGGGCCTTGGGTGCCTGGATCTATTCGTTTCATTGCAATCAGGATCAGGCCTCCTTTGTCTTAACCTGGTACCCGCTGGGCATCCTGACCTTGGCTTGGGCGGTTCGACAATTGCCTGCAAGAAAGCCAAGTGATATCCGAGGTCTGTGACCACAAAACGCGAATCGGAATCGGGCCTTCTGCTCCGCCGGATGCTGGGCGAGCGCATCGTCTTTTTGGACGGCGCCATGGGCACCATGATCCAGCAGTACAAACTCGAAGAACCCGATTTCCGCGGAAACCGCTTCACCCAACACCCACGTGACCTCAAGGGAAACAACGATCTCTTGAGCCTGACCCGCCCCGATGTCGTGAAAGAGATCCACCTCCAGTACCTGGCGGCGGGAGCCGATATCATCGAAACCAACACGTTCAGCGGAACGCAGATCGGCCAAGCCGACTACGGACTCGAAGAGATCGTGTTTGAACTCAATCGCAAGTCCGCGGAGATCGCCAAAGAAGCCTGCCTGGAAGTGATGAGCCGCGAGCCCGGGCGCGTTTGCTTCGTCGCGGGCGCCATGGGGCCCACCAATCGAACCTGTTCGCTTTCGCCGAACGTGAACGATCCC
>JBEIOW010000255.1:0-4138 GCA_040377385.1 Bacteriovoracaceae bacterium
CCCGCAAGATCGGCAAGTTCCAGTACGCCGATGGCGGCACGCTCTTCCTCGATGAAATCGGCGATATCTCGCCTGCGATGCAGGTCAAGCTCCTACGCGCGCTCCAGGAGAAGCGCTTCACTCCAGTCGGATCCAATCGCGAAGTGGAAGTGAACGTCCGGATCGTGGCGGCAACCAACCGTAATCTCGAAGAGATGATTAAGAAAGGCGAGTTCCGCGAGGACCTCTTCTACCGCCTGAACGTCCTTCCGATCCAACTCCCGCCACTGCGCGAGCGCCGCAACGACGTGGAAGTGCTCGTGAAGTACTTCATCGATAAGTTCAACCAGCATCACAAGAAGAACATCACCGGGATTCGCCCCGACGCGATGGACCTCCTGAAGAATCACGGCTGGCCCGGCAACATTCGTGAACTAGAGAACGTGATCGAACACGCGTTCGTGATCGAATCCTCCAACGAGCTCACTCCCGAATCCCTGCCCGAAACGCTGACCGGGGGCCACCGCGTCGCCGGCCTCACTCGACGCCTCGATGTGCTCGATAGCGAATCGTCAGAGTTGGATGAAGAACAAGATCTCGCCACCGGCACCGATTCGGGCATCGCCAAAGGGACGCTCCTAGGTGGAAGCATGGGCTTCAAGCTCGACATCAACCGGCTCGACTTCCAGGCCAACAAGGAAGAGTTCGAGCGCCAGTTCCTCCTCAGCGCTCTGAAGGCATTCAACGGCCGGATCAATCAGACGGCCCTCCACGCCAACATCCCGAAGAAAACGCTCCTCCGTAAGCTCGAGAAGTACGGCATCAGCGCCAAGGACTTCACCGAATGAGCCCGCGCAAGGCCTCCAGTAAGCTCTTCTGGTTTGCCGTCGGACTTTGCGCCGTCACGCTTCCGGTCACCTGGATGGCTTCGTCGGCGGTAGCGGACGATTCCCAAAAACAAGTGGTCCTCGTCTCGGCTTCGGCCTGCGTGGCGGGCCCCGCTTCCGGCACGCAGTGCTGTGACCCAAAGATCCCGGCTCGCTGGCCCTGTTCGGGCGGCGAGGTCGAGCTCCTTGGGGCCTGCAAACTCTCGCCTTCAGCAACAGAAGCCAAAGGCAACCTGTACCGCTGCGGCGGGCAGAAGGCCCGCTCACGCTAAACGCTCACTCTTTCCATGCGGCGAGGCCCACGAGGATGATCATCCTCGTGGGCCTCGCTCGTTAAGCATCAATTTAGACGAAAATTAAAGGCGGTTGATCGCCTTCTCGTCGATCGAGATCTTCGCGGCCTTCTTCAGGTTGGTGAGGTAATCGGCGAGCGCCTCCTGCTTCATCATTTCCTTCACCTGAAGCTCGACTTCGTCGAACTCGAGCTGGCGACCCATCTTCTTATCTACGACCCGAATCACGTGATAACCGAAATCCGTCCGCACCGGACCCACAACCTCGCCCGTCTTCGCGCGGAAAGCCGCGTCCTTGAACTCGTCCACGAGCGGCGAGTTACGGGTGATGGGTCCTAGATCGCCGCGATTGTTCTTAGCGGACGGATCCTTGGAGAATTTCTCGGCCAGTTGGTTGAAATCCTGGTTAGGAGCTTGAGCACGCTTGAGCATGTCCCGCGCCGTCGCCTCGTCGTTCACCAAAATATGCTGAACAAAAACCATGTCGGTCGTGAATTTCGCCTTCCGCGCTTCGAACCAACGCTTGGCGGCCGAGGCATTGATCTTCGGATCGATGTAGCGGCGGATGACTTGTTCATTGAGGAGCGTGCGCCGGGCCTGCTCAAGGGCCAGCTTGAACTCAGGCTCTTGGTCGAGCTTATCGCGCACCGCTTGAGTCGCGAGGAGGTCCTGTTCGATCAAATTGAGAATGACCTTGCGACGGGCGACCGGGTCTCTCAGCAGCGCTTCGCGCTGCCCGGGCGTCATCGAGGACAAGGACGCCTTCACTTCCTGGTCCGTGATCATGCGACCATTGACCTGGGCGATATTGGCCGACCAGGCTGCCTGCGCTCCGAGCGCGAGCGCGGCGAAGCCGCAAATCATCTTGGTAATCGAGTTCATCTGAGAACCTCCGTGTTCTTATAAGTGGGCTGAGAAAAGTTTATCATAGTGGGCCTGAAGTTGACTAAGATCCGCCAGATTCAGGAAATTCGAGAATCCCATCCAAACCACCAAGCCATTCAGGTCCGAAAACGCCGGCGGCAGGTATTTCGGCGGCTCAATGACGCCCTCTTGGATCTTCGCGTAGATGAGCGGCACATCCTCAAGCTTCATTTTCCCGGCGAATAGGCAGGGCAAGAGCTCTGGCCGACCCGAACGGATCGCCGTCCGGATGAAGTTGTAGTTCTCAATGAAGCCTCGGCAGTAAGAAAGATCCTTCGTGAACGGTGCGCCACCCGTGACCAGACCACCCCGGCAGATGCGACGGGCATTCGCTAACGACTCGTCCTCGGAATAGCCCTCAGTACGGTAGAACTCGAGAATCTCTAAGAAATTCGCCCCATCCATGGCCTTGTCGATGGCCAGGATGCGATCGTTGATCGCGCGCGCGCGCTTGGGATAGGTCCGGAAGGTGAAGATTTCCATGATCACCGCCAGACCCTCCTGGGTCGCGGCGCATCGCGGTGGTCCTTTGGATAGCCATTTCGCGATCGGCTGGTTGAGACCGTTCTGTGTGGTCCCGACATGCACCCAGCCCTCGTGCACCTCCAGGATGTCAATATCCCGACGCGTGAAGCGAGCGCCTTCCTTGATTTTCACGACATCGCTGCCCGCCGCCGCATCGGCGTCGATGCCGTCAGACAGACGGGCCTGGATCTCATCGTCGTGAAAGTACGCTTTGAAACGACGATTCAGCGTCTCGACGACTTCGGTCGCCGAGACTTCTTCCGAAGGCGGAACCCCCAGCTTCGAATCGTCGATGTTGTTGAAGATCGAGTAAATCATCCGACCGAGGTCGGTCACGGTCTGCTCGCCGCCGAAGAGCCGATCTTTAGGCGAGCCATAGAGGCGGCTCGAAAGCTCGCCGAATTTCTGCGTTCCCCGCGCTTGCAACATTTCCACGACAAGCGCGTACTCGCGGCAGATCTCACGCAAAAGCCGACCTAGAGCATCGTCTTCGCCGAGCTCGCTCCAGATCGCGGTTCTGATCTCGTGGAATTCCGCGATCTTTTCAGCGGGGTCGTAACCCAACGGAATTTTCTCGTAGTACTCAGGGCCGACGGCGGGCAACTCGCGGTACTTGGACTTCCGCACGGCTTCCAGGACGGCTCCGTCCCATTTGATGGCATCGAGGATGCGGATCGGCCGCTGCGCTTCCACGATGCGCTCTGAGAACCGTTTGATCTTCTCTTTGTACGTCGACCACACCATAGGGATGAGAAGACTAGTTTGTCACATCCCCGGCCCTCTGGCCTGCGTCAGTCCCCTGACACCCCTTCCTCGGCAAAACGCGAAAAAGCCCGACCTCCTCGCGGAGATCGGGCCTCTCGTCGACTCCCGAAGGAGACGAAACTGATTAACGCTTCGAGTACTGGAAGCGGCGGCGTGCGCCAGCAAGTCCGTACTTCTTACGTTCAACTTCACGCGCATCGCGGGTGATGTGCCCAGCGCGCTTGAGGACGGGGCGGAAACCCGCGTCCACGTCGAGTAGGGCTTTCGAAATCCCGTGCTTCACAGCGCCGGCTTGACCGGTGGTGCCGCCGCCTTTGACGTTCACGAAGATGTCGAAACGGCCTACCGTCTCGGTGAGCTCCAGGGGCTGCATGATGATCATGCGGGAAGTCGGACGAGGGAAGTAGTCCTCGAACGTGCGGCCGTTGACGCGGATCACGCCCGTTTCGCCCGCGCGGGGACGAACATAGACGCGAGCAATCGACGTCTTCCGCTTACCGACTTCGTGAATCTGTTTTTCCATTACTGTGACCTTCTCCTAAAAACGATCGACTGAATTAGGCTTGTTTCTTTTTCTTCACGAGGGCTTTGCCGTCCGCGCCGATCACCGAGCGGCGAGTCGCCGAAAGGGGCAGCGTTTGCGGGTTCTGAGCCTTGTGGGGGTGCTCGCTGCCCGCGAAGAGCTTGAGCTTCTTCATTTGGTGACGCGCCAGGTTCGACTTGTTCGTCATTCCCCAGATCGCGCGGCGAAGAATTTCTTCCGGA
>JBEIOW010000322.1:0-3473 GCA_040377385.1 Bacteriovoracaceae bacterium
ACTCCGAGAATGAGCGCATGATCGAAGCGGAGGTCGAAGAGATCGGTGACATTCTCGCGCCGTCCGTCGAGCTCGAGGCCCTCGTTCGCTCCCTCAAGGCGACCTTCGAAAACTACGTGAAGCTCAACAAGCGCATCCCGCCCGAGATGCTCATGAGCGCCAATACGATCGAAGATCCTTCGCGTCTGGCCGACCTCATCGTCGCGCACCTCAATCTCAAGCTCGAGGACAAGCAAGACATCCTGGAGATTGCTGAACCGGCGAAGCGGCTGGAGAAACTCCTGAACCTGATGCAAGGGGAGATCGAGATCCTCCAGGTCGAGCGTCGCATTCGTACGCGCGTGAAGAAGCAGATGGAGCGCTCGCAGAAGGAGTACTACCTCAACGAGCAGATGCAGGCGATCCAGAAGGAACTCGGGGAGAAGGACGAATTCAAAGCCGAGATCCAAGCGCTCGAGAAGGCCGTTCGCGCGAAGAACATGTCGAAAGACGCGAAAGAGCGCGCCAACAAAGAGATCAAGAAGCTCAAGATGATGTCGCCGATGTCCGCGGAAGCGACCGTCGTGCGGAACTACATCGACTGGATCATCTCGCTACCGTGGGAAGAGCACACCCAAGACCGCAACGACCTCAAGCTTGCCGAGCAGATTCTGGACGAAGATCACTTCGGCTTGGATGAAGTCAAGGAGCGGATCCTCGAGTACCTCGCCGTCCGCACGCTGACCGACAACTCCAAGGGGCAGATCCTGTGCTTTGCCGGCCCTCCAGGCGTCGGGAAGACCTCGCTCGCGCGCTCGATCGCTAAAGCGCTCAATAAGAAATTCGTCCGCGCCTCACTCGGTGGGGTTCGGGACGAAGCCGAGATTCGTGGTCACCGCCGTACCTACGTGGGCGCGCTTCCAGGCAAGATCATCCAGTCGCTCAAGAAGGCGGGTTCTTCCAACCCGGTCTTCCTCTTGGACGAAGTGGACAAGATGAGCATGGATTTCCGCGGCGATCCGTCTTCGGCGCTGCTCGAAGTCCTCGACCCCGAGCAAAACAATACGTTCGGAGATCACTACCTCGAGATTGATTACGACCTCTCGAAAGTGACCTTCGTTCTGACGGCCAACTCGCTTCACAACATTCCGAAGCCCCTCCTCGACCGGATGGAGGTCATCACGATCTCTGGCTATACCGAGATCGAGAAGGCCGCGATCGTGAAGAAATACCTCATCCCGAAACAGATGGAGGCGCACGGTCTAAAAGAAGGCGATTTCGTTCTCGATGCCGATGCTTCTCACGCCCTGATCAGCGCTTACACGCGCGAAGCCGGGGTGCGGAATCTGGAACGCGTGGTCGGAACGGTCTGCCGGAAGATCGCCAAGATCATTGTCGATCGTCGGACGGCCGAAGTCTCGCGCACTTCGCGGGCCGACAAGATCACCAAGGAAGGTCCGGTGCACATCACGCTGGAGCTCCTCGAGGACATGCTCGGGCCACAGAAGTTCACGGCTCAAAAGGCCGAGGACAATCACGAGGTCGGCCTCTGCAACGGCTTGGCTTACACTGAAGCCGGCGGCGACATGCTTCAGATCGAAGTCTCGGTCGTGCCCGGCAAAGGCGCGGTCAAGATCACCGGCAAGCTCGGCGATGTGATGCAGGAGTCGGCGCAGACGGCGATGAGCTACGTTCGCTCGCGGGCGGAGCTTCTGGGCCTGGACAAGGACTTCTATCAGAACGTCGACATCCATCTGCACGTGCCCGAAGGGGCCGTGCCTAAGGATGGTCCTTCGGCCGGGATCACGATGGCGACCGCGATCACGAGCGCTTTGACCCGCATTCCGACGAAAAAAGACGTCGCGATGACCGGTGAGATCACGCTTCGTGGACGGGTGCTTCCGATCGGCGGCCTGAAGGAGAAGCTCCTGGCCGCGAAAATCGGCAACATCAAGACCGTGCTGATCCCCAAAGGGAATGCTCCTGACCTGAAGAAGATCCCGAAGGAGATTCTGGATGGTCTCGACATCATGCCGGTCGAACACGCCGACCAAGTCCTACGCCACACGCTGGTCTTGGATAATCCGGAAGGTTTCCTGCTCCAGAAGCGAATCGACGACAAGATGCTGGCCGCGAAGGTCCATCCGGTTGAGATTCAGCGTCGGGACGAAGCGACCGGAAAAATGACCGGGATTAAGCACTAAAATCGCCCGCGTTCCTTGAGAATGCGGTATTTTCGGGGGCCCGACTCACCAGAGTCGGGCCCTTTTGTTTGCGTACTGTTTTGGTCTGGAATTAATTCCACAGGTTCCGCGTGTCTTGGGCCCACGAAGCCCTTGACCCGCCCCCGCCACTCGACTAAACCCACTTCTTCCCGAAGAGTTAAGAAAGGAAAGATAGAGCTTCATGCCAACGATTAACCAGCTTATCCGCCAAGGGCGCACGAACAAGCCGTGGAAGACCAAGTCTCCCGCTTTGATGTCCTGCCCTCAGCGCCGCGGTGTCTGCACCCGCGTGTACACGACGACCCCTAAGAAGCCGAATTCCGCGCTTCGCAAAGTTTGCCGGGTCCGCCTGACCAACGGTTACGAAGTCACTTCGTACATTCCGGGCGTCGGCCACAACCTTCAAGAGCACTCGATCGTCCTCATCCGCGGTGGCCGGGTGAAGGATCTTCCGGGCGTTCGTTACCACACCGTTCGCGGCACGCTGGACTGCCAAGGCGTCGCGAATCGTAAACAAAGCCGTTCGCGCTACGGCGCGAAGAAGAGCAGCGGCGCCGCCGCTGCCGCGAAGTAAGCAAGGGATTTAGAACATGGCTCGTAAGACATTCATTCGTAAACGCGAAAGCCTTCCGGATCCGAAGTTCAACGACGTCGTCGTCGCGAAATTCATTTCCAGCCTCCTGATCGGTGGCAAGAAATCGACCGCTGAGCGGATCATCTACTCCGCCGTCGAGATCATGCAGGAAAAGACCGGCGAAGAAGGCTTGAAAGTGTTCAAAAAAGGCCTCGAGAACGTGAAGCCACTTCTCGAAGTCAAATCCCGCCGCGTCGGTGGTGCGACCTACCAGGTTCCGGTGGAAGTGAAGCCGGCCCGTCGTCAGTCGCTCGCCTCGCGCTGGATCATCGAATCCGCTCGCGGTCGTCCCGAGCATTCGATGGCCGAGCGTCTCGCTGGCGAATTCATCGAAGCCGCGAACCTTCGCGGTGGCGCGATGAAGAAGCGTGAAGACGTGCACAAGATGGCGGAAGCCAACAAGGCGTTCGCTCACTACCGCTTCTAATTCAGACTTTCAGAACTTTTCGGGAAACCGGGAGAAGGGCAACCTTCTCCCGGTTTTCGTTTGTGCTGCCTGAAATTGCATCTCGCAGGATTGCCGGTTTCTGCTAAATCTGAACCCCTATGGCATCCGTGGAGACCCCGCTCACTCGAGTTCGTAATATCGGCATCATGGCGCACATCGACGCCGGCAAGACCACGACCACGGAGCG
>JBEIOW010000143.1:0-5715 GCA_040377385.1 Bacteriovoracaceae bacterium
AAGCTCTATCATCACTGTGTATTAATGCATTGCGTCAAGACAGCGTGAAGGGTGTGCTCGTTGGCATTCCGGATGCACTTCCGTTGCCCGATGGTGATTGGGCGCAAACCACTGATTTTCGGGCTTCTCTTTCTTGCGGGCTCTTTCCTCAGAATCCGAGGGGAAACTGCGCCAGTTTCGTCCGACGCCAGCGAACTTCAGCGCCAGGAGTTGCGTTCTTTGGTCGAGACCTTGGAGCGCCAAATCACGGAATCAGCCCACGAGATTCGTCGGAAGCGCGTCTTTGTGACTCTACGGGAACGCAGTCAGGCGCAGGCTCTCGCTTCAGTTCAAGGTGAGTTGATGTCCTTTCGAGGTCAGCTCGAGAATCCCCGCGTTTCCCGGGCCTCCATTCGCTCGACCTTTGAGCGGGTGGAGCAAGCGCTGAACGCCGCCGAGCGAGAGTTTGCCGTATCCCCCGCCGGGCTTCATGGCGCCCGCCTGACCTGGCAGGAGTTTACCGCTGGGTGGGATCAGTTGCCGGTGGCGACGACTGTACAGCGGTCTCGGCCATCGTTCCGAAGCCCGCCGAAGAAAGTCCCAGTCAAAGCCAAGAGCATGAAAAAGAAGCAGAAATCGGGCGCGACGCAAGTTTAAGGGGCAACATTCAAACGCTTGTTTGACGTCATGAAACGTTTGATTTAGAATCGTTTCATGAACGCCAAGCAGGCCTCCCCAAAGCCTAGCAAAGACCCGAGTCCCGAACGCTCGCGGGATTTGCTCCTGCAGGCAGCCAAAAAGCTCTTCGCTCGCAAAGGTTACGATGCGACCACGGTGCGGGAGATCGCGCACGAAGCTGGACTCAATCTCAGCCTAGTTTCCTACTACTTTGAAGGCAAAGAAGGGCTCTACCGCGAAATCATCGACGGTTTCGGGCGCGACCGCATGTCCGCGATGCAACGAATTCTTCAGGAGGCCAAGACCGCAGAAGAGATGCGTCTTCGCCTTCAGCTCCTCTTCGAAGAGATGGTGATCGTTTCGCTCAAGGAAAAGGACGTCACGACGATCCTGTTTCGCGAGATGGACCATGACCTTCCCGTCGCGCAGCAGGTTTTTGAAGAGACCTTTCACAAGATGTTCGATCGGATGATCGACTTCTTCCGCAACGGGCAGACGCTCGGCTACATCGACAGCTCGCTCGATCCACAGCTCCTCGCGCAGATCTCGCACGGTTTCATCGTGCATCTCTTGCGCACCGATGGACTGTGTAAGCGTTTTCAAAATCTCTCTATTCAAGATGAAGCCTTCCGGAAGAAGGCGATCGAAACGTTCCTTCAGATATTCACGAAAGGATGTCTGAACGGGTCCACGCCTCCCATCGGTGGTTATCTATGAAATCGGTTTGTTTCCGTTTGCTGGTTCTAGCGGGCTTGATCGGCTCAGCGCTGTTGTCGGCGGGTGGCTTCGCGGCGGAGCCACTTCGGCTGGAGGGTTTCCTCGAGCAAGTGAAGAAGTCCAACGGTGGCTATCAAAGTGCGGTGGAGGCCTCCGAAGGTGCAGCTGCTCGAGTGTCGGAGGGCGGACTTATTTTTGCTCCGACCTTAGACGCGGGCGGCGCCTATCTGGACGACAAGTCGCAGAAAACCAGTCCGTTCGCGCAAGGGGATCGCACCCGCGTCACTCAGTATGGAGTCGGACTGTCGAAAGTCTGGGGTTTTGGTCTCTACTCTCGCCTGTCTTACGGTTTGAGCTACACGCGCATTTCCGGAGCCGCGACGACCGCGCTTCCGAATCCGAATTTCTGGGATGCCAAACCCATGCTCGAGCTCTCGCTCCCCGTGTGGGGCGGCGCTTTTGGTAGTGGCTTTCGTGCGCAGGCCGAAGCGCTCGAGGCGTCCGCGCGCGCGCAGGCGAGTGGCAACGCTTATCTCGCACGTCAGCTGCTCGCGCAGGCCGAGGCGGCTTATTGGCGCCTGGCGCTTGCCCGCGACGTGCTCGGACTCCAGCGGGAGAATCTCGATCGGGCCCAACAGATTCAAGCCTGGAACAAGCGCCGCGTCGGACTCAACCTGACGGACTCCTCGGATCTCTATCAAGCCGAGGCGCTCTTGCAGCTTCGGAAGATCGAGCTCCAGCAGGCGATCGACGAGGAGCGCGCGGCGTCTGCGGGTTTCAACCTTGCGCGCGGGATCGATTCCGAGACGGTCGCCGAAAAAATCGAGAGTACTCGCGAATTGATCGCTCGAAATCCCGTGGCGCCGAAGCGCGCGGGTAAGCGTCTCGACGTTGAAGCAACCCAGCAAGAGGTGCTGGCCGCGCAGGCCAGCGCGAAGGGTGCGCGCGAGCGGAACAAGCCGAGCCTTGAGGTCTACTCGACTCTTTCCCTGAACGGAAAAGACGACCAGCTGTCGCCCGCGGTCTCGGAAGGCTGGAAGAGCCAGTATTCGAATAATCTCGTAGGCGTGCGCTTGAGCGTCCCGTTGAGCTTCGGATCGACTTCCGATGTGCGCGCTGGCTACGAGCGCGAGATTCAATCGGCGGAGCTGCGCTACCAGCGCAAGGTGCTTGAGGAAGAGGTGGAGTGGAAGAACCTCGAGAAGAGATACCTGGAGTCCGTTCGGCGCTTCGCGCTCGTACAAGAAGTCGAAGCGATTCAAAAGAGGAAATTCCTTCACGAGCAACAGCGACAGAAGAGCGGTCGTAGCACGAACTATCTCGTTCTTCAGTTCGAGCAGGACTACGTGGCCTCGCAGATCAATCGCCTGCGGGCGGAGTCCGAGATCTTGAACCTGCTTGCGGCGATGAAGACGTTCGCGCGCGATTAACGAACGGTCGAGCTCACGATGAATCTTTGGTTCCGCCTTCTCAAGGTCCTTTGGCTTTCGTTCCTGGCCTGGGCGAGACGTCAGCCTCGGCGTGGGATCGCCGATGAGTCAGTTTTGCGCTTTCTCGTCTGGCCCAATGACCTCGACCAAAATCTGCACATGAATAATGGGCGCTACCTCACGCTCATGGACCTAGGGCGCATTGATCTCTCGATCAGGGGTGGGTTGCTGCCGCCTATCCTGCGTCAGCGCTGGCGTCCTACACTGGCGGGCGCGACCATTCAGTATCGAAAGCAGCTCGGGCCGTTCGAACGTTACGAGCTCCGCACCCGAGTCATCGGCTGGGATGATGGCTGGATCTACATGCGACAGGATTTCTTCAAGCGAGACGGCAGCTTGTCGGCCCGGGCGCTCGTGCGCGGCGTCTTCGTTGGCCCGCGTGGTCGAGTGCCGGTAGCCGAGGTACTGCGGGAAATCGGTCATTCAAGCCCGTCTCCGGAATTTCCTTCCGAACTCACCGCCTGGTTGCAAGGTGATGATGAGTTGAAGCGTTCCCTTAGCCGTGTAAACTGAGGCCATAAGGACGTGTATTTTGATTAATTTTCTTTCATCTCGAATTCAGGGATCGTTTTTTGTCGTGCTCGCGTTCGGGACCTTCGGTGCGGTCGCGCCGAGTCTTGCCGCCGAACCCGTGGTCGCTCGTCCTGCGGCGGTGGCTGCAGTTTCTTTTTCGGATGCCTTCCGCTCCGCTCGCGAAGGCACGGAACCGCTCAAGATCCAAGCCGAGCTCACGACGCAGGCCGAGGCGAGGAAGGCCCAAGCCGTCGGTGGCATCTTTCCCTCCGTGGATTTGAACGGAAGTTACAATCTTTACGATGTTGCTCCCGGTTCGGGTGCGGCAAAAAATGGATCGATTGTTCGACTGACGGCGAATCAGCCGATTTTTCGCGGACTGCGCGAGTTCTCCGGAGTGAGGCAGCTCAGCCGCGTCGCGGACGCGCAACGCTTAGCCGAGCAAAACGCCGCGCTCGAGCTCTATCAGACAGTGGGTGAGGCCTTCTTCGGGCTTTACGCGGCAGAACTCGATCGTCGCAACCTGGAGCGTCTGCTCGAACTTTCCATAAAGCGGGTGGATGAGATTCGTTCGCGAGTAAAGATCGGGCGTTCGCGCCAAAGCGACGGATATTCCGCTGAGGCTCAAGTGGCCCAGGTGCAGGCGCAAGTGCAAGCGGCGGAGGTCACGCTCGATCAAGCAAGAGACTTCTTCGCGCAGGCAACGGGGCTGAATCGGATGTCGAGCCTCAACGCCGAGTTGAAGCTACCCGTCCGGCTCGAGCCGCTGGCGGAAACGTTGAAGCTCATCGACCGTCGTCCGGACGTGCTCGCGCAGAAAGAGCTCCTCGCCGCGGCGGAAGCCGGAACCTCTCTCGCCTGGGGCGGACACTTGCCGTCGGTGGATCTCACCGGGAACTACTACTTGCACCGCACTGGCGCTTCGGCGAGCTCCTCGAACTCGAAATGGGACTTGTCGCTCGGACTCACGTTCCCGCTCTTCCAAGGCGGCGCGGTTCAAGCCCAAGTACGCGAATCTTCGTCGGCAGAACGCCAAGCGGTGTTGGCCCTGGATGCAGCTCGACGCCGCGCCGAGCGCGAGATTCGGAGTCAGTACCAGGCGACGGAAGGCGGCTTGCTGCAGGTGGAGTTTCTTCGCAAAGCGGCGGATGCCGCGGAGAAAAACTACGAAGCCCAAGTTCGCGACTATCGCCTGGGTCTGGTGAGTAATTTGGATGTGTTGACCTCGCTCAACACCTACGTCGATCTGAAGCGCCAATACGACCGGGCGCAGTCACAGGTGAAGATTGCTTGGATCGGCTTGCAAGTCGCTACGGGTAAGAATTGAGCTGTTACTTGGATCGGGGCCGGGCGGTTTTTCGATCTCGCTGCTTGCTGAAGAGGGATCCGTTCGCCTAACTGATTGAAATAAATAGCAATTTGTACAGACTCAGCTTTTTCTTTTAAAAGATCAAAATAGTCAGGTATTATCCGCAACCTATGCGGACCTTCTCTCCATTCTTCATCGCGATTTTCGGCGTCCTTGGATTGGCTTCCAGTGCGAGCGCGGATCTCCAATTCACCGCCGCCGAGATCAGCGCGTACCGCGCGGCCAACGCGGTCGTCGTGCAAACCGCCGCGACCTGTCTCGATAACCGCTACCGCGAGCATGTTCAGTTCTACGATCAGCACGGGATCTCGAAGTTCTACGGCAACCGCCGTCCCGAGCATCAGACGCGGGAAGGTCTGATCGGTCAGCTCGCGCGATTCGGCAAACCCGCAAGTCTCATCACGCAGCTCGAAGCGACGAGCTGTATCACGCTCACGCTCCGTTGCCTGAAGTCGGGCTTCGAGCGTGCGGGGATCTTGCCGATCTGGCAGAAGATCCACGCCGATCTCGCGCGCGGTAACCTTTTCTACGGGACGGATCTTCAGAACCATCTCCGGAAGCTCGGCTGGAAGATCCTCTACTGGAATCCGAATCCAGCCAAGAACGCGGACTGGGATCTCGACGATCGTCGCCTCACGCCACTCGCGACCGGCCGCGTGTGGATGCCGGTCTGGGGTGGCCACGCCCAGCGCTACCGCGAGGTCAAAAACAAGGGCACGTACTATTCGATCCCGGTCGACGACGATGCGACGCTCGTCGGTTTCGGTGACCAGCCGCCCGCGGCGTTCAAGCAACTTCCTCTTTTCGTCGGCACCGCGCACTCCGGGTACCACGTGTTTCCTGGTCGTCGCGGCGAAGTGATCGAAGCGCATAGCATGCGACTCCTCAATGCGCGCGATAACTTGGAGTTCAGCCGCTTCAATCCGCTCGGAACCGGCGGAGGACCCCGTTGGACGCGTACTGAGAAGT
>JBEIOW010000377.1:0-3020 GCA_040377385.1 Bacteriovoracaceae bacterium
ATCTCGAGAAATTCATCCTCTTCACGAAGGGGCAACCGTTCCAGCCGCTGGCTTCTGAAACCTTGCGCAAATACTTGCGAGCAAAAAACCTTAAGCACACCAAAGATCTCAAAAACGCTTACAAAATGATCACCGGAAATCGATGTTTCGTCGCGACCGAGCTCAGTCCAGAGCTGGCGGAGTCGACGATTCCTGATTTGCGTCGTTTTCGTGATCGCGTGCTGAAGCAAAGTGTCGCAGGACGGAGTTTGGTCGCGCTCTACTATAGAAAGGGACCTCGAGTAGCGATGGCGATTTCTTGCGCCCCTTCGCCGCTGCGTCGCGCGCTCGCGAGTTCACTCGATCTGTTCGCGTGGTTGGTCCGCCGGACTCAGGTCTGATTGAGCGAACTTACTTCAGGACGGTGCCGATGCGTTCAGGCCGGAAGATGACCTGCTGATCATCGATCACGATCCAAAGGGAGAGCCAGACGAACATCGCCTTGCCCTTCACGTTGTCAAACGGCACAAACCCCCAAAAGCGGCTGTCATTGGAGAAGTCACGGTTGTCTCCCATCACGAACAGGCTCTTTTCGGGAACAGTGACCGGACCGAAGCTTTCACCGAGAAAGGTCTCTTTGTTGAGCATGATCGGGTGGGGATGCCCATCCAGCTGCTCATTGTAGAGTTCAAGACTGTTGGCGGCGTACTTTTGATCATCGAGACCCTTTAGGATCTCTTGCGCGTCTTTCTCATCCAGCGCGGCGCGGGGGATGATCTGGTCGTTGATATAGAGAGCCTTATTCTTGATCTCGATCCGATCGCCCGGAACACCGATCACACGCTTGATGTAATGGAGCGAAGGGTCTTTTGGATAGATGAAGACCACGATGTCCCCACGCTTGGCGGGGTCGCGGTCCACGATGTGGATCGGCTTCCCGAACCAATCGGAGAAAGGGACTTTCACTCCGTACGCCAGCTTATTCACGAAGATATGATCGCCAATGAGCAAGGTTGGGATCATTGATCCGGATGGGATCTTGAAGGGCTCGATCAGGCTCGAGCGAATCGCGAACACCAAGAGGAAGGCGAGGGCGAACGCCGGGATGTTCAACAGGATGGATTGGACGAGACTCGTCTTTTTCGCAGGAGCATTTTCGGACATAATCCTTAAGATAGTCGGAATCCCTGTCGGAAAATAGGAGAAACGTCGGTGCGGATCCTAGACCGCTACCTTGCCCAAGCTTTTCTGAAGAACCTGGCGTTTGCGGCGCTAGGTTTAACCGCACTCCTATTTTTTCAATCCATTCTCAGTGAACTGATGGGGAGCGAGTTTCCACCCGAACAAATCGTCACGCATAAGCTGATGGACCTGCCGCAGGTCTTCACGCAGATGCTCCCGCCAAGCGTACTGCTGGCGACCGTGCTGACTCTTTCCGGCTTCAATCGCACGGCGGAACTCACGGCCATCTATTCCATCGGGATTGGATTAGAGCGGATCATCCTAGTTTTGGTCGCACTGACGTTCGCCGTCTGCTGTTTCGCTTTGGTGATCCAGGATCGGATCGCTCCGCCGCTTCATAAGCAGAAGACGATCTATTACTGGCGAACGATGAAGAAGAAGGCCGACTTCTACCTGGATCTTCGGCAAAACAAGGTCTGGTACCGCTCAAAGAACTATATTTACAACCTTCGAACTTTCGATGCCGCTACGAAGACGATCTTTGGAATGGTGGTTTACAGCTTCGATGAGGCGTTCAAGCTCAGACAAGTGATTGAGGCGGAGCGAGCTGAGTACACTGCCAACGGTTGGAAATTGATGGATGGCGTGGTGACAGTCTACGCCGAGAACGATCCGTTTCCTTTAAGCCAACAATTCACCGAGAAGGAATTGGTGATTCAGGAAACGCCGGACGACTTCCGCGAGATTGAGAAAGAGGATGCAGGCCTGCGCATCCTCGAGCTCAGAGACTACATCCGCCGCGTAGAAGGTTCGGGGACCGATACGAAGGTCTTTCAGGTGAACTACCATTCTCGTTGGAGCCTCAGTTTTATCCCGCTCGTGATGTGTCTGATTGGGGTGCCCTTTTCCGTACGTAACCGGCGCGAAGGAGGGTTGGCGCGTGACCTAGGACTGTGCCTCGCCATTACCTTTTTCTATTGGCTTTTCTACTCGGTGGGTCTATCCCTGGGAAAAAATGGCGCACTGCCCCCATGGCTTGCGGCGTGGCTTCCGACCCTCCTTTTTTCGATCTTTGCGGGGGTCATGATTATTCGACGGCGCCGAGTAGAGTGACTGAATAGATCAACGCGTTATGAAAGGATAGGCTCATGAAATTAAAGATATATTCCTATCCAGACCTCGTTCTTTCGCAACGCGCAAGTCCGATTCAGAGGGTGGAGAAATCCTACTTTAAGCTCGCCGATGACATGCTGGAGACGATGTATGAAGCCCCGGGTGTAGGCCTGGCAGCGAACCAGGTGGGGATTCTGGAGCGCATCCTCGTTTTAGACACCGACTTTGAGCTCGATGAACTGCCCGAAGGAGCCCAGCCACCCGCCGGCGCCGAAGTGACCGAGAGTGGTGTGATCCGTAACAAGAAGCCGCGGATTGTGATTAATCCCGAGATCATTCTTCGTGAAGGCAAGCAGACGTCGATCGCCGAAGGATGTCTTTCGGTTCCGGAATACACCTCCGAAATTCCACGCGCAGCGAAGATCAAGATCCAGTACCAGGATATCGATGGTCTTACGCAGACCCTCAGTGCGGAGGGATTGCTTGCGGTTGCGATTCAACATGAGATCGACCATCTAGACGGTAAGTTGTTTATCGATCACCTCAGCCCGATCAAGAAAGAACTGATCCGCAAGCAGCTGCGCGCGGAGCGAGCGGCGGACGAGGCTCGTCTCGCGCGCGGGCTCGGCCCCTTGCCAAAACATTCCCGTAAAAGGGGCTTCTAATGAAGTGCGTGTTCATGGGGACGCCGGAATTCGCGGTCCCTTCCTTGAACGCGCTTCATGCGTGTGCCGAGATCGTGGCTG
>JBEIOW010000466.1:0-2431 GCA_040377385.1 Bacteriovoracaceae bacterium
CCCGGCCTTCGCCGCTTCACCGACCGAGTACTTGGGCGCTTTCGAAGTCCGAGAGATTGTGAAAAGCAGTCGCGGAACTGAGTCAGAACGACTCTGCTCGGCCGCTCACGCGAATACCGAAGCTACTCGGCAAGAAGACTGCGGAGCACGGGTGCACGCATACCGGCAAGGAACCAGCCTTCTGCTCCTGAGCGGCGATTCGACGTTTCTCATGTATGCCAACCCCTTCAAGAGCCGCTTCTGCCAGAGCTACGTTGTGAACCCGGGCGCCCGCGGAGCCGAACTCTTTGCGACGAAAGCCTGCCGCGCCTATCTGACGGACGAAGGAACGTACTTTTTCAGCCAGGAGAAGGACCCTCTGGAGTTCATGATTGAGAGTCAAATCCTCACCTTCTCCCTGACGGGGATTCCAGCGGGGATGCGCAGCCACCAGAAGATCCGCCTCATCGGAAAAGACTCGTCCCGCCCCGAACGCATCGAAATCCGCGACCGGATCGACGGGACGATCTTCTTTATCTCGACAGGGATCAACTACGACTACGCACTCGAGCGACTCTAAAACTGCCCCCTCACGCTGTTGACGGGAGGGGAAGTTTTCCGATCAGTACGCGGTTGTGAAAGCTGACGTAGAGATCCAGGTGATCTCGAAGCCGCTCGCGCTTCTTCGTCGTACACCAGGTTCGTCTAAAGAGCCGGTTCAGGTTCGCCCGAAGCATCGCGCAGGTGTGGTTGAGTGAGAAGAGCGGATCAAAACCGATCTTCTTGAGCTCTCCCTGACCCGCCACACACCCCCTTCGCCCCTTCGCGGTCTTATGGGTGGCCTCCGGATAGTGGCGTCTCAAGATCGCCCCATAGTGGGGATTCTGGTCTGAAAGCCAGACGGCGTCGTCTCGAACATAAGGCTTCAAATCCCGCATCAACCGGTTCCATCCACGTGCCCGGCGATCCCGCCTTGGCCCGTATTTGCGACGAGCAGGAGCTGCAAGCAAGCCCTTGGGCGGCATTTGTGAGACCTGAAAGGTGAGAAGAGTTCGTGTCTTAGGCTCCACTGCGAGCGCCACGCTGAGCGGCTTACACTTGCTGTGTTCGCTCGTCTCTAGGTCATCAAACTGAATCTCTGAGAGCCGCTGCTCAAGGAGTCGCCTAAGAAACTTCTCGTGCTCGCGCCTGGCCTGGGCGGCCAGGATGGGGAGCTTCCGGGCGACGGTCTTTGGGTTCACGCGTAGGATCTTGGCCGCGCGTCGCTGGGAGACGCCCGAACAGAGTAAGAGATTCAGAGGCGTGTTCACCCGACGTTTCTTCTGCCCGAAGTACGGATGCGTGGTCGCACGCGAGAACGTGCGACGGCAGCCTCGACACCGAAAGCGCTCAATTTGGCGGCTGTCGGATCTTCTGAAGAAGGAGCCGAACCGGACGAAAGAACCGGATCCCCGACCAGAAAGAACAGGGTTCTCGGATGATTCAGAACGCGAAATGCACTCAGGCCGCGGGCAGCGGAGATTCATGTCTCCCGCTGTTCAACATTTCGCCCAACAGTCTCGTGACTTACTGATCGCTCGCCTTGCCTAGTTCAACACCCTGAGGGGGCAGTTTTTTAGGAGTGCGGCGGCATGCTCGTATTCTTGAAGTTGAACGAGCAGCTGATCGGCGCGGTCGCCGCCGCGCGCTTGCAGGTCAGGTTGGTTTCTGGCGACTTCAGGCGAACTTCCAGCACCGTCCGAGGGTCCAAGCCCTGCGACACCGCGATCGCACGGAATAGGACGTTCTTAGGATCCGAACACTCACCCGCAAAAGGCGCCTTCATCTGGTAATCGAGACGATAGACGCAGCTCGCGCCATTGCCCTGTCCGCCCATCCCACCGCCGTACCACCTCTCGCATTCGAGCGTGGCTTGCTCGGCGAGGCTTCCAGAGAGAGTGACTCTGCGGCGAGCAACGAGGCCAAACCCGTTCCGCTCTTCTTCGGCTGTCATCTGGAGCGACGGGCACTCCGCAAGGGAGCTCGGCGCTTTGGCGAAAGAATAGAGCGCATCCGCCAGGCGGCCCTCCATTTGCTCGGCGGCGGAGAGTCCGCTTCCGCTGACTCTCACTTCAAGCGAAGAGCCGGCCTGGACGGCCGAAAGAGGCAGGATAAGAACGAGGGCAAGACTCGACCAGAAAGCACGGTAGGACGGCTTCATAGGACACTCCTTGATTAAGGCTCCGATTCGAAGGTAGACGAGTCGGAGCTGGGTTGTAACGCATTGCGTCATTATCAAGCCCCAACCCCCTCGTCAAGCCACACTTCAACGTATTTGGGCGCGGCACCCCACTCACGGTCTTGTGAAGGAAGCAGGCATTTTATCTCCATTCCAACTATAAAAATGGTATGCCCGCGTCATGATTTCCTTCGCCCAGATTCCCCTCCTCCACACCCTCCAGGCCACCTTGGC
>JBEIOW010000141.1:0-5797 GCA_040377385.1 Bacteriovoracaceae bacterium
GATCAATACCGTGACTTTTGAATCTTTCTAGACAGATGCTGAGCGCATCTTCGAGAATCTCGTCGATCGTAACGGGTTCGAGTGGATCGTTCTCAGCACCACGCGACAATGTCCTGAGGCCACGAATAATTTTAGCAATTCTCTTTGAGGAGTCGGCGATCTTATCGAGGTTTGACAAAAGGGTGATTTGATTTAAGTCTCCGTCCTCAATCTGCGCGCGAGATTGGTAAGCCTTTCCGAGCACCACGGAAAGTGGGTTGTTGATCTCATGCGCGATTCCCGCCGCCATTTCTCCCAATGCTCCCAACTTGGAGCTTGCGGCTAGTGATTGTGAAATTTCTAGAAGGAGCTGCTCAGAACGTTTTCGGCTGTTCTCGTAAGCGATGGCAATCGAGTAGGAGACTGCCGCGGCGATACAGAGAATCGCCGCAAGGTATCCGGGCAGTCCGGAATCTTGCGGAAGCACCCAGCCGGAATTCTCAGCAAAGACAAGCGCTGGAACCAACACTAACGTCAATGCAAGTCCGACAAAGCCACCCCGTTTTCCACAACAGAGCATTCCTAAGAGTGGAAGCAAGATGAACGCGATCGCTGATGGGGCACGGACACCCGCATTGAGGAATGCGCTGGATGTGCCGAGCAGTGTAAAGTTTCCTAACAGTAGATAGCCAGAGAGGCTTTCGTTGCCTTTTTTCTTGAGTAACCAGGGGATGGTCGCAAAAATCGCGATCTCGATAAGGTTAAAGGGTAAATACCAAAACTTAGTCGAAAAGAAGAAATGCCTAATCGGTATCCCGATCAGGATCACTCCTCCGGACCAGATACTGATCGATCGAATCAGATTTCTTCGGAAATGAACCTCACTCTCGTCGAGGTCAAGAAGCAGGCGTCGACTCAATGTGTTCATGTTATTGGCAAGTGACTCCTGCAAAGCGGGATTGCAATGAGCCACAAGCTAAACTGATCTGGCCGCCCGTTAGGGCGCGGTCGTAGATCGCGATCCAGCCGATCTCTCCATGGAAGTACTCGCTTGCGGCACCGCTAGCGGCGCCGATGCTTAGGGCGGCGGATGTCGAACTATAGGTGGGTGCGGATCCTTGACTGGTTGGCGTACCGTTCTTGTAGAAAGTAATGTTGGATTCCGTGAAAACTACGGCTAGCTGATACCACTGACATGCCGAGTAAGATGTGGGCTGCCAAGTTCCAGCGCCCGTGAATACGCCGAAGTTTGAAGTGCCGGCAGGAATCACGATCGCTCGATTGAAGGCACCGGTCCCGCCATCGATGGAAAGAATTTGTTGCCGGGTACCCGGCGTGATGACCGCCGGTTTGACCCAAACGATCCACGTGGACTCCTTCATCGCCGTGGGCTGAGCATTGAGAGAAGTCGTTACTCGCGTTTGTGCCCCGTCGAGTCGGAGTACGTAGGGGTCACCGGTGGTTCCTGCGCCTTTCCATCCGTCAGCACCTGTACAGCCCACCACTGTGCCGTTCATGGCGCTGCCCGAGAGGTCAGTCCAATTCGTAGGTGTGCAGGCAAAGGTTGGAAAAGCTGTCCCCGCTCCACCAGGTGATGCGGCATCGAGTAGGAGTTTGGATCCGTCCGGAATGTCGCCTTCCGATTTTCCGCACGAGCTGATCAGCAGGGCGGCAGCGAGGAGGGCATGATGCTTCTTTGAGCGGTTCACCATCCTTGTAGATTGGCGATTTCACTCCGGCTAAGCAAGCGGTTCAATAGTATTTTTGTTAACGCACGAGTTCGATCCGAAATCGGCGTCCCTTGATCTTTCCGCTCTGTAGTCGAGCGAGCGCCGTCCGTGCCACGTAGGCCGAGACGGCTACGAATGAGTGGTGATCGTGAATCTCGATTTTTCCGACATCAGCAGCGGGTAACCCACCGGCCTCGCCGGTTAACGCGCCAAGAATGTCGCCTGGACGAACCTTATCTTTTCTTCCCCCTGAAATACGCAAGGTTTCCATGGCGCCTGACTGGTGTGGCGAGCTGGCTTGCTCCGCTGCTTCAGAAGAGGGTTCAGAGAGCTGTTCGAGTTCCAGTGCGGTGCCAGTGAGGTTGGCGATGGACTGAATTTTCGCATGTTCGCGCTCAGTGCACAGCGAAACAGCGACCCCATTTTTGCCGGCTCGGCCGGTTCGGCCGATTCGGTGTACGTAGATCTCCGGCTGCGCAGGGAGATCGAAGTTAAATACTGCGTCAAGGTTTGGGACGTCGATTCCTCTCGCGGCGACATCGGTAGCGACGAGAATTCGCACGCTCTGATTCCTGAATCTGGCCATGACCTGATCACGGTCCCATTGCTCGAGATCCCCGTGGAGGGCGGCGACACTCAGTCCGGCTTGGCTCAAACCTGTGGCTACGTCGACGACGTTCACTTTGAAGTTACAAAAGACGACGGCCGACGAAGGTCGGTGCTTGCGCAGGCTCGCAAGAAGAGCCTGGAATTTCCTGTCCGGAGCGACCTCGTAAACGATCTGCTGAATATGATCGAACGACTCCGCTTCGCTTTCGACGGTCACGCGTACGGCGTTCTTCTGGTAGGAGCGGCTCATCGCTTCGATCGTCGATGGAAAGGTCGCCGAGAACAGAAGCGTCTGTCGTTCGTCCGGTGCGTGGCTCAGAATGTTTTCCATGTCTTCTTGGAATCCCATTTCGAGCATGCGGTCAGCTTCGTCGAGGACGACCGTGCTAGTGAATTCGAGCTTCAGCGAATGCCTTCTCAGATGATCGAGCACGCGACCCGGGGTTCCGACGACGATATGCACGCCGCGCTTGAGCGACGCGAGTTGCGGACCGATCGGCTGACCTCCGGAGAGGATGATGACCTGGAGCCCGGGCAGGCGTCGGCCTAGCTTCCGAATCTCGCCGGCCACTTGGGTGCAGAGCTCACGTGTTGGGCACAAGACCAGGGCCTGCACCTGGCGTTGCTTGAGGTCGATGCGAGCAAGAAGGGGCAAGCTGAACGCCGCCGTTTTTCCGCTTCCCGTCTTGGCCTGTCCAATCAGATCTTTGCCTTCAAGGAGGATGGGGAGGCTTTGCGCCTGAATCGGGGTCAGCTCCGCATATCCCAGTTCAGCGGTAGTGAGGATGAGGCTTTCTGGCAGGGGGAGGTCAGTAAAGAGCTTGGGAGGGGAGTGGGGCTTGGACGACATTCCCCTTCCATAGCCACGCGGGGGGGTTTGGGGAAGTTCCTAAACGAAAGTTTCACCACTCCGTTGGAAAGTAATCCTTCAGGAAATTGCCCCAAGAGTGCTTTCCGGTCAAAAGACCGGAGAAAAATGGGTCGCAGACCCTGGCCGCGCCATCGACGATATCCAATGGGGGCTGAAAATCGTGATCGTTCTGTTTGCGAATCGAGATGGCCGCCGGATCTTCGTCCGTTACCCAGCCGGTATCAACGGCGTTCATGAAGATACCATCCTTCGCGTAGTCCCGGGCGGAGGTGAGCGTCATCATGTTGAGCGCGGCTTTAGCCATATTGGTGTGCGGGTGTTTATCCGTCTTGGTGTGACGGTTGAACTTCCCTTCCATGGCCGAGACATTAACGATGTGTTTGTCGTCCGTACGATTCCGAAGCATCAGTGGCTTGAGCTTGCTGCACAGAATGAATGGCGCGACCGAGTTGACGAGCTGGACCTCAATCATTTCGGCGGTGGGGACGTCTCCCAAGGTCATGCGCCAGCTGTTCATCTTGCGGTAGTCGACCTGCTGTAGGTCAGCATCGAGCTTCCCTTGCGGAAAGAGTTCCTGCGTTGGCTCCTCGTCGCACTGATAGGGGATCTGCGAGAGCGCTGCCGAAGAAGTCAGTCCCAGGGTGGAATTGATTTTTCCTGTATGCCAGTCCGAGAGCCACTGCACGTCTTCCGATCCCGCAAGCGCGCGGCGAAGCTCGTCGTGGCTGCGGAGCAGGCTTTGCGCCTCGCTTGGGAGTTCATGGATGGGCTTGGATTCAAGCTCGATGAGATGAGCGTAGAAGCCAGGCGGGCGTCGAACGGTTTGTGCGGCGTTGTTGATCAGGATATCGAGCCGGTTCAAAGTCTGGTTCATCAGACGAGTGAATGCCTCAACGCTAGGAGAGTGGCGAAGATCCAGGCCATGCACCTGAAGACGGTCGCGCCATGCGCCGAAATCGGGCTCACGCGCAAAGCGCATCGCCGAGTCCTGCGGAAAACGAGTCGTGACGATCACGCGTGCGCCCGCTTTGAGCATCATAAGAGCGGCTTGGTAGCCGATCTTAAGGCGGGCCCCGGTAATGATCGCGACGCGTCCCTCGAGCGAGGCAGACTGGAAGCGTTTTTCGTAGTTGAAGGCGGCACAGGGTGGACACATTGAATCGTAGAAGAAGTGGACTTGGCGAAACTCTTTCTTGCACACGTAGCAATCGCGCGCGCGTTCCAACTGGGGACCTGTTTCGGCAATCGTCGCAGTATCGTCAGCTCGAATTTGCTTGGGAGGAGGAATGAAAACGGCGTCTCGTCGTGCGGAGCGGATAGTGGTTGCGGCTCTCAGGACGCGG
The DNA here is from genome assembly GCA_040377385.1 of Bacteriovoracaceae bacterium. GTDB lineage: Bacteria > Bdellovibrionota > UBA1018 > UBA1018 > UBA1018 > JBEIOW01. The sequence goes on from JBEIOW010000141.1 coordinate 4,533, forward strand.
TCCTTGGCCTCCTTATCCTTACGCTTCATGCTTCGCATGGCCTTGAGGCGACGCCGAACCTGGGACTTCTCAGGATGAATGACTCGGCCGGCGGCCATGAGTAGGCGGATACGCTCTTCGGCGCTCAGCTGCGTCAGGAGAAGCGAATCGGAGGCCACTGCCTCGAGGATCTGCATGCAACGATCGAGGTCGCTTTTATTGATTGGACCGATGTCGGGCGACATGCGGCCCACCCTAGCACACCCTGGCTGAATTCCACTACTTGGCCGGTCGGGTTCCCCGAAGCGCCTCCCAGACCATCGGTACGTTCAGAACCCGGGAAGCCGTCAATACTCCCGAGAAAAGAGCGCCGCCCACTCCTACCGTCACTATGTCCTGACCCGTGAGGTAGAGCCCGGGGAGCGGAGTTTCGGGCCGGAGCCAAGACTGCTGAAAACGCGCAGGCGTGTGGGACAAACCATAAATCTCACCGTGTCCATAGTTGGCGAAGTGCTTGGTCGAGAGCGGAGTGGAGAGCTCGCAGTGCTGGACACGGCCCTTGAGATGAGGAAGCTCGCGGTAGAGCCGCTCGAGGAGAGTTTCTTGGAGCCGGCTCTTCAGGGCTAGGTACTCAGGCCCGCGCTTCATCCACGAGGAGTCATTCCAGCGTTCCACAAGCTCGTAAGGGCATGCGGTGATGATCTGAACGGTCGCTTTCCGCGGGTGAGCATCAGGCCATGCGGGATCCTTGGCGGAAGGGAAAGAGATGTAGGCCATCGAAGGTTGGAGTTCTTCCAACAGCAGGCGTTTGGCGCGCTCATCGTTGAAGGTCGGATCGTCGTAGATCCAAAGATTGTGTTTAGGGAGGAGAAGTTCCTCGTCGCTTCCGTCTAACCCAACATACAGGCAGAGATGCGCTGTGGAGGGACTCACCTCACCGAGACCGGTTTGGATCTGCTTAGGCAGCGGGACTTCCTTCGGCCAAAGACGTTGAAAGGTCGTGAGGACGCCTGCTCCGCTGATCACGTCGGGGGCGCGATGGGTTTCGCCATTTTTGAGATGGACCCCGACAGCCTTTCCGTTCTCGATCAGGATCCGTTCGACTTCTGATTTGAGACGGACCTCGCCGCCATGCTCGCGGATACCCTGAACTAAATGATGCGGGATCTGATCCGCTCCGCCTACTGGGTAGCTTGCGCCGTCGAGATAGTGCGCAATGACGACGGCATGAATCCCAAAGCTGCTTTGCGACGGACTGAGGCCGTAGTCGCCGCACTGGGTGCAGA
>JBEIOW010000003.1:0-16000 GCA_040377385.1 Bacteriovoracaceae bacterium
ATCCGTCCGACAAATTGCGGATGAACCCGCGAAGCGCCGGATACTTTCGCGAAGTCTCCACGGTGGCCGCACGAAACCCGACTCCCTGCACTCTTCCGCGCACGACCGCACGCTGACAAACCATCGTGCGAAACGGACTCGGTGGACGCGGCTGATCAGTCATTTCAATTCGTCCATTTCAATTCGCTCATTTCAGTTTCACTTCCCGGATGCCTGCGAGCGACCAGAGGTCGAGCATGAATTTTTTGGAGTCCTCGCGATGCCCGCGGTAGCTGAGCGAGAGAATCGTTTCTTTCCCGTCATTACGGGTTTCCATTTCGAAGTCGCTCAACATCAGGTCGTTCTCATTGAGCATCTCGTGGATCCGACCTCGGGCCTGCCCATCTTGGTCGCTCACGACCACCGAGCAAGCGAAGTTGAGCGTGCGACCCAGCACCTTGTCTTCGAAGAGGTTCGAGGCCATCAGAAGAAGAACGGTCGCAACCGAGACGATCAGCGCAATCTCCCAATGCCCAATTCCGATGCAGATCCCGATCGCCGCCACGACCCAGATGGTCGCCGCAGTCGTCAGCCCGACGATGGTTCCGCGGGCCTGAATAATCGCGCCGCCGCCTAGAAAGCCGATCCCGGACACGATCTGAGCAGCCACGCGTGAAGGATCACCGGCGTTGTTGAGGGTTCCTTGCGCGCCCTCCACGAGTAGCAGCGAAACGGAGGTATACAACATCGCGCCGAGACAAATCAGAATGTTGGTCTTCACCCCGGCCGGCTTGTGCTTGAGCTCACGCTCAACCCCGATCAAACCGCCACAAATCACCGCGAAAAAGAGCTGGGGGAGAAAAAGCCAGATGAGGTCCAGCAGAGAAGCGGTGGTTTGGATCGACGGCGACATGCAGGCTCCTTGGCCTCATTGTGGGCCGCTTCGCGCCAAGCGTCAACTTATGGCGGCACCTTGCGGAAGGAAGTTTCGACACACAGGTCTCGGGTAGGATTGAGATTTTGCGGTAGTCCCGCTATCACGGTGACTGCTGTCTCGTGCGCGGTCCCATAGTTAAATGGATATAACAGCCCTTTCCTAAAGGGCCGTTCCAAGTTCGATTCTTGGTGGGACCACCATAAAAAAGGGCCTGTTTTTTAACAGGCCTTTTTTATTTCTGTTTCTGGCGATGGCGCGAGCCATCGCATTGCCGGCTCCGCCGGCACTTCATGTACGAGATGGTTCCACCAAGAATCGAACGAGAATTCTGGGCTGCGATCAGACTCCGCAACAGCGGAGTCTGGCGCAGCAAGGCGCGCACGATGCGCGACTGAGAGAATTGTCCATGCCGAGTCTTCGAGGACGAGCGAGAAGGCGAAGGCCGATTCTTGGTGGGACCTTGCGGCGCTTTCACCGGTCGCGACTTCTTCAAGCCTGAAGAAGGCTTTCCCGGCATTTTTCAAACTTTCGCCATCGCCGTAAATCGACGGCCTGCTGCGCATTCAGCCAGAACTCCGGAGAGGTATTTAAAGAAGCTTCAAGCTCAACCGGCCATTCCGGCAGTCGACAGAACTGAGCCATTTTCCTAGGAGGCACACAATGACTTAATGCGCTATAACGTTCGCACGTGTCCCTGAAAGACTGTTCACTGAGACTGTCCCCCATCTCCCCCTTGAAGGAAAAATTATGAAGTATCCCATTCTTGCAGCCCTCTCGTTCTCGATGATCTCGACCTGCGCTTTCGCCGCTGAATATTGCCGCGACTCCGCGAAAGCGGGAGGCAAGGCCATCGCAATGCTGAACAACAGCGCGATTCAGCTGTCCTCCGTGCGTTCCGCGCTTCTCCCCAATGCTCCTGGCACCACGGAAAACGCGGTCGTTGAAACCTGGAAAGTCGACTACACGTTCGGCGCGAACACTCCCTATCCACATACCGATAGCTACATCGTCGTCGCGGGCACCCAAGATCCGGACCTCGGATGCATCATCCAGAGCGTGAAAATGGACCTCTCGGAATAACTCTCGTTTTATCGAAATATCCAAAAGCCCCCGGCGCCCTTTGAGGTTCCGGAGGCTTTTGGGTGCGGCAGGTTCAACGGCTTCAAGTCTTTAAATCCCAGTAGGACCTTGGATACGGACAGATCCGGCGTTATCCAAGAAAGCCATGCGCTTATGGGATGTGGTCTCGATGGCTTCTCCGCGCTTTCCGAAAATGGTAGTCCTTCGCTTGCATGAAACCTCTCTCGCAACGTCCAGACCCAGCGCTCGTCGTTGAGAAACTTCACCGTGATCGTTTCCCTGAAGCACACGCGATTTTAGCGGCCGGATCCGTCTTCGACGGCAAGGGAACCGACTCCTCAGATCTCGACATGGTCATCCTCTATGACCGCGTCGAAGCGGCTTCGCGTTCGTCCTTTACCTACATGGATTGGCCGATCGAGACTTGGCATCACGATCCTGAGACGTTGCGATACTTCTACGAGGACCTCGATCGAGCGGCCGGAGTGGCGACGCTCGCGACGATGGTTTGGCAAGGGCGCCCGTTTCCATCAACGTCGCCTTTCATTGAGCAAGTCAAACAGACCGCCAAAACTCATCTCGATAGAGGGCCCGCGGCATGGACTGACGCCGACTTGAGAAACGGACGCTACTTCCTCACGGATCTCTGCGATGACATCTTCGCACCGCGTTCGCTCGCCGCTCAGTTGGCGGCCGGCGCGAGGCTCTATGAGCTCGCGGCGAATTTCTACTTTCGCTCCCGTTCACAGTGGTCCGCCAAGGGAAAGGCGATCCCGACGGGCCTGGAGAAGATCGACTCCCTATTCGGAAGGCGCTTCAACGAGGCGTTCGAAGCGCTCTTCCGTGATGCTCGCACGGACTTGGTCTTTGCGGTCGTCGACGAGATCACCCAACCTTATGGTGGACGCTTGTTCGACGGTTACGAGAGCCAGGCACCCAAAAACTGGCGGATTACAAAGTAGGGCGTCCCGCCGCTAGTAGCCTTCGCGCGGAGCGGCTAGCTCGCCATTTGCTGACAGCTCGAAATAATCCGGCTCATCGTAGCAACCGCGAATCCGGTACCGACTACCGAACTGTTCGATCTTTCCGCAGTCCTTTTTGATGCAAGTGTAGTCATCGTTGCTGCCAGGAGGCTTGACCCGCACCTCGTCTGCCTTGCAGCTCGCCTACTGTCTTCAGCTCGCAACCCACCTCGGCAGGATAGAGCCGAACATCATTTGAGAATCCCCAATCATAAGAGTCAATAAAGCGATTATTGGCCCTCACTTTCTTTATATAATCGAGCACTTGATCAGCGGTCGCCCCATGAATCTCGCGCAGTCGCGAAATAGCTTGGTTAATCTGCGAGTCGAGTGACGCTGCCGAGTAACTGATTTTGATTTGGGCGAGGCTTTGTCACATACGCGTTTCTCGGAATTCCGCTAGTTCCACTTTGCTTCCGCATACCGTAGCCGAACCCCCATGAGACTCGCTTCCAGCAAACGCGGTAGAAGAAACGCTCAGGGAGGTCACGGATACCCAGACACAATGAGACTGGAACTTATCTTTCGTTTTCATTTTCTTTTCCTTATTTTTTGTTGAGTTATGAGACACCAGGGACGAGATCAAATTCGGCGACTTATTCTTCATTTATTTATCCTTATGTTTTCTTTTTTTCGGGACTGCATTTACAGACAAAGGGAACAGCTGAATGGATAATTCATAAACCTGTTCAGCTTCGCCATCCTCGAGCCATGCCGTCAGCTCGCGCATGAATGTACGAAACTTTTCTTTGGCTTCCGGAATCTTCGCGGCGCTAGTTGCTAACGTCATTGCCGTATGGTTTCTAACTTCAATGCCGTCACGCTCGAGTGACTCGACTCCTTTGAGCAGAATCTGTTTCTGGCGACGACGATGCGCGCTTGAGGTTGTGTTCTGGTCCGACGTAGCAAGGTTGCCCTATTCCGTGGCATTTAGCGGCACTATCCGCCGCACGATGCGCACCCCACTCCGGGGCAAATGCTCTTCGTATTGCTCTGAAAACAGGCCTGATTTGCTTCACAAACCAAAACCGACAGGAAGTCTCAGTCACCCACTCGTTGTAAACAGAAGTAAAGACCGTCGCGCCAGGGAGCGAGCAAGCATTGCTCGAACGGAAGCCTTAGATGGGGCGTGAACCTTCAGTAGGAGCTCGTCCCCGATGCTGGTTTCGCTGATCATTCGGTCGACGTTCTGAACACGACGCAGTTCACGGGTTGGCCTTAGAGTGAGAAGCTCGCCAGCAAGTTCAGATCAATGCCCTGGTGGGCGTAGTGGGCCGCCTGGTTCACGCTGTAGCTCAAAATCCGGTAACCGAGGCCTGGAGCCAACGTGATGGACTCGTTCAGCGTTAAGGCATAACCGATCGCGCCCCCAACGCCGGTCGAGAAGTCCGAAGAAGGCGCTGGGTCTCCAATACTACGACAATTGAGTCCAAATTTAAGGTCGAAGAAAAGCGGAGAACTCTCCGCCGAGTGGAAGCGCACGAGGAGCCCGAAAAAATGCGAAAGCCCGGAGGACTCCGCCACCTGATGGAACGGCGCAGGCTGGCCCGCTTTGGCGGTGAGGGCGTTGGCCTCCCAGAACGTCACTGTTGCAGCTACTCATCTCAAGTTCATCCGCAATCGAAGCGGATCTTCTCGAGCGCAACCTTGAGCGGGAGCCGTGGCGGTAACCTTCGCGCTACAGGCGCCGCACCGAAGGGTGTTTGAGGATCGCTGAACACTGCGTCCGAGTCAGTGAACCATTCACCTTCTGCGGAGTGTCCGCCATCAGGTTACGCTCGCCTTCACTCAGATGGTCTAGATGCCCAAGCACGTGGCCTAATTCATGGGCGGTCGTGCAGTAGGTCGGATCGCGCTCTGCCGCGTACTGAGGGCCAACGATCAGGGAAGTCATCCAAGCGGTATCCAAAAGCGGACTATTGCTACGAACGTAAGGCTTCCCCTGGTTGAAACGGGCGGGAGCGGCCCAGGCGTTTACGCCGGGATCGGGAGCCATGGGATCTTCATCAAACTTGCGAATGAAGTAGACGATCGGTCGAGCCTTCAGGGGCGTCGCAGCGGCCACTTGGTAGCAGGTGCCTGGATAGTGCTCACCCGGTTCATTGAATCCGAATTCACCTGTTGCGCCGAATTCAAGTCCGGTCTCTCGAAACAAGCTGACGCTCGCGTGCGGCGCATCGACCGTCCAAATATCCACTCCTGCCATTTTTAACCCGCATTGGCTGAGTACACGCTGGGTGCACGTAGCCTGCGCCTTCACCTTCTCGGGCGTCCAGCCGGCTTTTCGAAAGACGACAAAAGTTGGACGCAGCTCATGCGTGTAACGAGCCGAAGCCGGCAGCGCCCCTTTCAGATCCAAGCGCTGAAAGACAGGTTTGCCAAATCCGGCTTGTTCCCACGTAAGGTCGGCCGATAGCGCGGGCCCGCCGAGCACGCTGAAACCCAATAAACTCAACGTCAGTAAACCGCTTAGTTTTCGCATAATACTATTTTAATAAATGAAACTGACTTAATTGACTAATCAACCCTCTGCTCACGTCGGACGCGATGAAGAGTATTTACAGCTATGAGGATTCGTCTATTCGGAATTCGAACTTTTACTCGTAGCGGAAAGCAGCGCAGGAGAAACTCGAGACGTCTTGCTTCTTGCCCGCGATCTCAAGGCCCGTCAGCTTGATCATGCCGTCTTCCGTTTCGCCCGAGAACGTTGCCGCAGCGGATTCGTTCTCTGGCTGGGCGTTCCCGTAACGCATCAACCCACCCTGGTCGCCATTGCCCGTCACACCGTTCAAGCTGAAATTTCCAGCCGACGCGAACTGATCTAGTCCTTTGCGATTGCCGTAAGCCTTCGCACTAATGATTTTGCCTCCGCGAAGCACCAGGCGAGTCAGTGAGCCAAAGGTCTGTCCGGACTCGTCAGAGGCTACAGACGCGTGAACAATAACGGAATCGGCGCCGCTCTTGCCACTGCAGGATACGAGATTCACGATCGATTCATCTTGTTTTGCGTATGCGGAGGTCGCTGTTAAACCGATGAGACAAAGGGATAAAAGATTGATTTTGAGCATGGGTATTCTCCTAGTAGACCTCATTTATAACGCATTGAGTCAATACGCACAATCCCTGACTGGCCGATCCAGTTTTTCCTGTTTACTGAGAGCGGGCGCGGACGTCCCTGCACGAAAAAACGAGTCCTTTTTTAAGTATTTTCCGCGAATGGGCGACTCTCGGTCATTTTGTGACCCCGATCGCACATGAGGATGCGATAACGCCATCTCATGAACAACAGCGATGTCCTCCGCAGCATTCGGTATGCCTTGAACGTTCCGGACGCCAAATTGATCGAGATCACGGCGCTCGCCGGATACTCCGTACTGATGGAAGACTTGGTGGACTACCTCAAACACGAGGAAGAACCGGGCTATCGGAATTGCCCGGACACGGTCATGTCTTACTTCTTAAATGGCTTAGTGATCTTTAAGCGCGGCAAAGACGAGACGCGGCCGCCCCCGCCCTTGGAACTCCCGGTGACCAACAACACCGTCCTCAAACGACTTCGCGTGGCGTTTGAGCTCAAGGAGTCCGACCTGATCGCCCTGATTGAGAAGTCTGGCGTCCTCAAGGTGAGTAAGAGCGAGATCGGCGCGTTCTTCCGCAATCGCGATCATCGGAACTACCGCGAGTGCGGAGACCAGTACTTGCGCAATCTCTTGAAGGAGCTAGCTGGCTAACAGATCTCCAAGGATCCGCTCTAGCGAACGCTTCAAACTTTTGAAAGGACTGGCATCGGAAGTTGGATCACGGAACCTCGGGAGCGAAGATTCCACGGGACACTGGTGCCGTCTTTTCGGCCACTACGAAAGCATTGAGCTCTCCGGCCGGGGCAAGGATCTCTAACTTCCACACCTTCGAACGACCTCGACCGAGCTGGGTCGATCGGTGGGCGTCCCGCATCGCGGAGACCGCGTCTTCCGGCGAGGGCGACTCAACGCCAGACGGCACCACTAACCCCTGCTCAGCGCTCCAGCCCCTGCTGTACCCATGGTCTCGGAGGCGTCCTTGGTTCCAGGACATTCCATCCTGCGGACACTCGTGATCTGGTGCAGTCTCCAAGCGAACGGATTTGACCGTTCCGCCCGTACGCTCGATTAAGGCCGATCTCATTTGTCGCAACGTCTTCTCATCGGCGTACACAAAGTAGCGGTTCCCCACTCCCTCGCGCACGAGCTGCGCCTGAGCATCCGCGACCATTCCGGCAAGCAGCTGACGGAACCGTTTCGCCGGCGGTAGCGTCACTGCCAATCTCAATGAGGAGGTCTCTCGCTGCATAGCCTTGCGACGCGACCAGGTGTCCAGCAGAACGGCGACGCCCGCGCTCGTCAAAAGTGCGAAGAGATAGAGAAAGAGATGGACCTCGATCTCCCCCCAGCGCCCCGTTACCACCGGAACCAGGCGCGATGAGAGAAAACTCCCCAACCCGAATACTCCCAGCCCAGCACTTGCAGCCAAAGGGAGCGAAAGTCGGCGCCCCCCGGTAAAGAGTTCGCTCCACTTGAGGCTGACGCGAGACTGTACGAGAAGAAAAAGTCCGAAGAAGAGTGCGACTCGCAAGGTAAAGCGTCCCAGCAACCGATCTTCGAACCAAAGAAGCGCAGGCCAGGAAGTCACCCAAAGAATCCCCGCCAACGCTACAGCAACACGTTCCAAATGGGCCACGAATTGCGCCCGATAACCACGAACGGCCTCCAAGACCCCTCTCCGCAGATCAAAGAAGAAGACCTGTACCCAACCGCTCGCGGCGCCCACCAGTGGACTCAGGGCGTGCGCAAAGATCATGAAATCGGGTTGAGAATAGCTGGCGAGCACCATCAAATTCCCGATCCGCGAAGCGGCCAGTGATGCCGCATCGATCACCACATTCTTTCGCTGCTGCACGTGCAAACTGATCGGCCGGCGGGCGGGTTGGGGCAACCTGAGCGCACGCCAAGCACGGCGGTTATAAACAGCGGCGATGATCGCGCCAAGCAGGCTCAGCGCCACCCACACGACGGCGACGCCGATTGCCCCGTAGTGCGGAACCAAGGCCAATGCGAGCAAGAACCCCACGACTTCCGAGCCTAGAATCCAGCCGGCCGGCCGATAAACCCGTCGAAAGGAGAAGATCACTGCCGTGCGGGCACGGATGGGCAAGTCCAGTAACAGCCTCAGCAGAAATGCGGCGGACACCGCCACGGCTTCAACATTAGCCCCGCTCCAGATGAGGCAACTCAGCCCCACCACTGAAGCGCCGCACGCGACCGCTGTAAGACGGTTGGTCATCGCGAACCACGCACGCATTCGCCCGGCGAACGCGCGGCGATCGCCCTCCCGCTCGAAGCGCGCGCCTTCTGCGCGAAGACCCTCGAGAGCGCCCCACCACGCAGTCTGGCTGAGTAAGACAAAGTTCTTCAAAAGCAGCAGTGCGGTGAGTTCCTGAATAAAGAAGACCCGCTCGAGCAAAACGAGTTCCGCCCAATGGAGCATCAAGACCAGGAGCTGATTGATGAAGAAGAACCGTAGCCGAAAAGAAGAATACCTCCACCGATGACTCTCGCCGAGTGCGCCGTCTTCGACACGCGGACGCCTTCGAAACTTTGCTCTCCGACCAGCCAGGGCCCGAAGTCGCGCTTGCAGTGCAGAGTCGCTCATTCAGACTCCAACGAGCGCCCGGGCGAGCGATTTCGCAACCAAACGAGGGAGGGCAGCCCCATCTGGCGCAACTTTCGTGGCGGATAGGCCCGAAAAGCCTTCGCCGAGCTTTCTCCAAGGGCGTGGCGCAATACGCGCTGAGCAATCGCGAAATCCAGGCTCCGGAGTTGGTCGCGACAATCCACCTCTCGCTGCAGCCCTTCCGCCTCCGGGCAAACAAATGGGCCACCCAGGCGCAGCGTCGTTGCAACGAGCCGGCAACAAACCTCCACGCGGGCCTTGCTCGAGAGCGGCAGCGATCGGGAAGCGAGCCGAAGACGGTCATCGAGCTCCGCCAAAAAACGTCGCACTTTTTCGGTCGGCAGCCGAACACGGCCCGAGAACTGAATCGAGCGTCCGAGATACTCCAGTGAGGTCTGCGTACCGAACGCTCCTGATCCGCTCCAATGAAAGTCCGCGGATTTACGCTCGTTGGCCCGAAGACCGAGATGCTTTAACCCGAGCTCCATTCGCGCGGCCGCCTCGTCCTTGACGGACGGTTGATCCGAGATAAACAAGAGATCATCGCCGTACCTCGCGTAAAGAGAGCCGCCCGCCGCACGTGCGAAGGATTCTAGCTCATGATCGAACGACGCCAGGTAGAGATTGGCAATCATCGTCGTCAGCGGCGAGCCCGTCGGGGTACCCACGCCTTCTTCTCGGGCGGGAACCCCTTCTCCGAGAATCAGCTTGGGCTGCAGAAGGGCATGAAGCCAATTTTCCGCGGCTACGTCGTTCTCCATCGCTTGCCGAAGAACTGGCCAAATCGGCGAATTCGATCCGACCCGCACTTTTTCAGTATAGGAAGAGACGTCTCGTCTGATTACCCAGAGCCCTCGCTGACGCGGGTCTGGACGTTGACGATGGTGATCACTGACCGTCCTCACCACGGTGGCGAGTGCCGTCTCCACGGACCGACCAGCTCGGTAGCTATGAAGCGACTCGGCGAAGCGGGGCTCGAGCCGCTGGCTGAGCTCCTGGGCGAAAAGCCGCGCCAAGACCCAGTCCGTGACGCAAAAGGTGACCAGCACACGAATTTTGTCCAACCGTGCGAGGCGTGCGACGGCCGAGGAGGGTCGATAGGAGCCCCGGCGAATCGATTCCGAAAGCGCGTGGGCCAACCCTCGAGCACTCTCCAGCAATACGGGACCGTCGACGCGACCTTCAATATCGTCGCCGAGCGGAAGCTCCGTGCCCCGCAAACTGATCCGCCTCGCCAAGACCTCGATCGCTTCACGGATTTTTTCGCGATCGGCGATCGCTGATCTGAAACTCACCTCGAGAGCTTAATCTAAATGAATAAGAGTGGTCGAGCCGCGGCTTTGATAGTCTTTCGAGTCTGGACTGATTCTTCGCCCCTGGCTCGCAGCCACGGGGCCAAGAGAAGACTTCGCGCTGACTTAACGCCAAACGCGAGGAGCGACCCGACCTACGCTAGTTTCTGACAGAATCCTCGACGGATCAATCCGGAAGATACAGAACGTGCCCCGTTCCCGATGCCGAAGTACGCGTCTTACGACTGAAGAACTTACCGCTAGTAATGGCTCCGGCCAAGCCAGAGCCTTCCTCCAGAGCAATCGAAGCGTCACGCCCCACCAGCCCCCCGCTCGAGACCTGGGACTTGTATGCGACCGTATACGCCGCCCCGGTCCATTTCAGGCAAACCGAGCGACCATCTGCCGCTGCGACGTAAACCGCGCAGGATTCCGTCGATTGACTCATTAACGAAAACCTCTGTTCACAGGTCCGAGGCACACCTTGTCCCATGCGGGAAACAAAGGCTCGACGCACCAACACGTACCGCCGATCCGAAGTCATCGTGAAGCTGCGACGCAGGCTCAAGAGTTCACTCGTCTGGGCCGTCGACCAAACCAGCTTGACGAACGGGCTCTTGGCAACCGAAGCCGATCCGAAAGTCGCAGAAACCGAACCGAGAGCGGCATCGGCCGCAGCAACGGCCTGAGCATCCGTCCCGAGTGTCGGACAGGAGCTGACATTGTTTAGACTCGTATGAACGTAGAACCGATGGTCACCGGCGGAGACGACGTCCGTCCGCTCCGTTCCGAGAACCGCGCGCACCCGAATCCGGTAAGTACCGCTCGGACTACCGACGTCCACGGAGGGATAGGCCACTCGAGTGAGCCCGGACATTCCGTCACACCACTCCCAGGTCGCCGAAGCAGCGGTCGCTTCCGGCCCCGATTGGCACTCAAACTTTACTCCGGGAATTCCCACATCTGATATCGCGAAGGAGAGCGAATCTCCGTTGGAATCCGTCCAGCCCACAGGCCCCGCGCTCGCGGCAACAAACTCGGGCGGCGCAAACTCGGAGGCGCCCTCCTCCGAGGAATCCTCGCGACTGACGTTAAGCTCCATGCGACACCCGACCAATACGAGCATCGTGGAAGCAAAAACCAGCCCTCTCAAACGATTCTGAATCATATCGAACCACTCCCGCTGACGTACAACATGAGTCTAAAGCGATCCTTTAACGGCACAGACTTCGCACAATCCGGCCCTTCCTTCTAAGCGTACCAGACCTAGCTGAGCAGAAAAGTGTGTCTCCAAAGACACTGCAACCGGGAGCTCAGTCTCTGAAAACGGAATATTATATAATAAATATTGAATACCGAACCGACCTCTTCCCCGCTCAGCTCGCGCCGCTTAGCACGTCGTCCAGCTTATCGAACGAGCCCGTCCAGCCTTGCGTCATGCCGCCGCGTTCGGCGATGAAGGCGGCGAGTTCCTCGCGCGAGACCTGCCCCTGCGGCTCCCACTCGAGCGTGATCCGCGTCGTGCCCGCATCTTCTTCAGCAAAGGTGACCTTCGTTAGCATGGTCTCGGGCCAAGTCGGAGCCAGCGGGTGGCGCGAGGGCCTCTCCAGCTCGTCGCAAAACTGCTGAGTATAGACGAGCCGATGGGGAGAGACGACCTCCAGATAATGAAGGCGGCTATGGAACTTGAGCTCGTGACCATCGGTCATCGAGCAAAGAAGCGTGCCTTGCGGACGAACGTCAGCGCGGACGACCTTCATCGTGAGATCCGTCGGCGGGAGCCAGCGGGAGAAATGCTCCGGGTCCGTCCACATGCGGAAGACCCGTTCGATCGGCGCCTCAAAGCTCCGGTTGATCACGAACCGCTCGGTACCGGTCGACTCCTTCGTCAGGAACTCCGAGAGACGATCCCAGGTGGCGTTGCCGCCGGCTTTCTTGATGAATCTCTTGGTCTCGGCCGCGGCGTCAGCCGTGGCGAGCGCCATCGTCATCTCCATCTTGGTGTTGCCGCGCGTCTCCGAGAAATCGACGGTGGCCCGAAACAACGGCGGGCGATCGTCGTTGCCACCGTGATCATAGACGAGACGCGAGTGCTTCACGACCTCGTGGTAGAGCGTCTTGTTTTCGTAATCCACGCCGTCCGGCCCGTGCATCGTGTAGCTCCAGTGGCCGCCCACGCGCAGATCTTTGCTGTGTGTGGTGATTGTGAATCCGCGCGGGCCCCACCACTGCGCGACTTGCTTTGGATCGGTCCAGGCATCCCAAACCGCCTTCACGGGCGCGTCGTAGATTCGCGTGATTTGGATTTCGTTCGGTTTATTTTTTGCGCCCATGCTTCTTCCCTTTTGACTTCACCTGAGGACTCACCGTTTTCAAATACGCTTCCAACCGATCAAAGCTGGCTTCCCAGAACACCCGGTAATGCTCCAGCCAATCGGAGGCTTCCCGGAAGGCCACCCCGTTGAGCTTGCAGGGCCGCCACTGCGCGTCCCTGGTCTTCGTGATCAGACCCGACTTCTCCAGAACCTTGAGGTGCTTCGTGACCGCGGGAAGGCTCATTTCCTTCAGAAACGGCTTCGCCAAATCCGTCACGCTGGCTTCGCCCTGCGACAGCCTCGCAAGAATCACCCGACGAGTCGGATCCGCCAACGCCGCAAAAGTCTGACTGAGCGGGTCCTTCATGAACTCTCCTCAAGAACTTTTTCTGAACCTGGATTCGGGTTGAATCAGGACCGAACTCCATCCGATCCTTATTTAACCATTTAGTTAAATATAAAGTAACCCGCGATTCGTGTCAAGTCCTCGACGACCGCGAAGAATCGCACTCGTGATCGGCAAAGGAATGAGATAAAATTTCCCGCGTGAACGTGATTGAAGCTCATGGTCTAACCAAAGCCTTTGGGAAATTCGAAGCTCTTCGCGGCGTCAACCTGACCGTCGCTCGCGGCGAGTGCGTGGGCCTGCTCGGGCCGAATGGCGCCGGCAAGTCCACCTTCATCGGAATTCTCTACGGGGTTACGGATCGCTCGGGCGGGGAGCTCCGCACCTTCGGACTCGACCCGCGAACACAGTCCCGCGAGGTCAAGAAACGCCTGGGCGTTGTTCCGCAGGAAAACGCACTGGACGAGGCACTCACGGTCACCGAGAACATGCGGCTCTTCGCGCGCTTCGTCTCGCTACCGGAGAGCAAAATCGATGCGCGAATCGACGAACTGCTGCGCTACATGGCGCTCGAGCACAAAAAAGACAACCCGATCCGCGCGCTTTCGGGTGGGATGAAACGCCGACTGGCGTTTGTCCGCGCGCTATTGGCCGAGCCAGAACTCCTCGTTCTGGATGAGCCAACGACGGGGCTAGACCCTTCCGTGAGGCACCTGCTTTGGCAGAAGGTCGGCGATCTCAAACGCCAAGGCAAGACCGTGCTCATTACGACCCACTACATGCACGAAGCCGAAGTGCTCTGCGACCGGATCGTCATCCTGAACCAAGGCAAGATCGTCGACGAAGGCACTCCGCGCGCCCTGATCGAGCGGCACACTCCGGGCTTCGTCTCCATCTACGCCGGCGTCGAAAATCTCGAGGAGAAGCTCAAGGCCCTCCTCCCCTCCGACTGGGTCCTCTACAAGCAGCAAGACAACTGGTGCGTGCGGGCGCCATCGCTCAACGCGCTGGTGGATTTCCAGAAAGCGACCGCAATGAGCCCGCTCCAGATCCGCCCCTCTAACCTCGAGGATGTGTATCTCAAGCTGACGGGAGAGGAGCTGAGCCAGAATGATTGAGTCGCTGCGCCTGAGCTGGCACATCGTCGTTCGCAACTGGACCGTCTATCGAAAAGACTTCCTGGCGAACATCTCACCCACGCTGGCTGACCCGAGCCTGATCATGGTCTCGCTCGGCCTGGGCCTCGGGCCATTGATTCACGACGTGAACGGCCGATCGTATCTCGCCTTTCTTGCGCCCGGACTCGTGGCGACCACCGCGCTCTTCACTTCCTTCTTTGAGTCGAGCTACGGATTCTACGTCCGAATGACGTACGAGGCCGTCTTCAAGGCGATGCTCACCACTCCGATCGGTCCGCGTGAGGTCGTCATCGGCGAATACCTTTGGAACTTCATCAAGGGCGCGATCATGGCGTTCGGGGTCTGCCTCGTGCTCTTTGCATTCGGCCTGATGCCGAGCCTCTGGATGGTTCTCCCGGCCGCGCTCATCGGTGGGCTGATTTCTATCCCGTGCGCTGCGATGGGGTTGATCTCATCGAGCTACATCCACAACATCAACCAGTTCCAGACGGTCTATTCGTTCCTCATCGCCCCGATCTACTTTCTTTCCGGCGTATTCTTCCCGATTGAGTCCATGCCGCGGCTCTTTCAGATCCTGATTCAGATCTCGCCCTTCTCGCACGGCGTGCGCCTCATGCAGCTTCTCTTCTGGGAACAACTCACTTGGTCCGCGCTGGCCTGGCACGGCGGCATGCTCATCGCGTTCGGCGTGATCTTAGGCTTGTGGTCGAACGTTCGGATTCATCGGAAGCTCATCGCCTGAGTGCGACGCTCTAGGCGGGCCGCGTCAGCAGAAAAAATGATGTGAGCTCATTTATTTTTACGTCAACCCCTTGCCGTTTCTCTTTCTCGTGACACAATCCTGACACCAATACGCAGTTTGTGTCCCGGTCTTTCAAGGAGAGAAAACCATGCACCTGCTCAGTTCCCTTGTCCTCGCCCTCCTCGTTTCATCACCCTCGGCTCAAGCAGCCATGACGGCTAGCCGCTTCGCACCGCTTGACACCCTCGCGATTCACATCGAAGAAGCTTCCCGCGACACTAAAGGAGTCGCTCCCCGCTTCGCAGTTCCTCAACCCGTTTCGATCTCTGCCCGTAGCGCCCAAAACTGGGAGCAAGAAGGCGATCGTTGGGTGTGGCGCCATCGCGTGACCTCGCCGAACGTCGTTTCGCTGAACTTCGGCTTCACGAAGTTCCACCTTCCCGAAGGCGCTGCCCTTTCGATCCGCTCGGCGGACGGCAGCCAGTTCATCCGCGACTTCACTGCGGAAGACAACAACGCTGCTCAAGAGCTCTGGACTCCGGTCATCCTCACGGACGACGTGATCATGGAGCTTTCGGTTCCTTCCGCCGCGATGAACGAGCTTCAGTTTGAACTCGGTCAAGTTGGCCAAGGTTTCCGGACCTTCGACCAGACCTTCACCAAATCAGGCGCGTGTAACATCGACGTGGCTTGCGAAGACTCCAAAGGCTGGGAAAAAGAAGTCAACTCCGTCGCCGTCATCTCGACGGGTGGATCGACGTTCTGCACGGGCTTCATGGTCAACAACGCCAAGGGCGATCGCACCCCGTTCTTCATGACCGCTCACCACTGCGGCATCACCGCCGGCAAAGCGCCTTCGCTCGTGACGTACTGGAACTACCAGGCCAGCACCTGCAAAGGCTCACGCGACGGCAAGCTCTCGGACTTCCAAACGGGCGCGACCTTTCTGGCCACTTATTACGACTCTGACTTCACGCTCGTGAAGCTCAACAGTCAGCCTAAGCCAGAGTGGAACGTGAACTACGCCGGCTGGAGCCGCGCGGACGAGGTCTCTCCTTGGGCCGTGGCGATCCACCACCCGAACACCGATGAGAAAGCGATCTCGTTCGAGAACGAGCCGGTCGAAATCAGCGGCTACCTCGAGACCGGCACTCCAGCCAAGAACACGCACATCCGCGTGAACGACTGGGACAAAGGAACGACGGAACCCGGCTCGTCCGGCTCCCCGCTCTTCAACGCCGAACACCGCGTGATCGGTCAGCTGCATGGCGGCTGGGCCTCTTGCTCGAGCCAGACCCAAGACTACTACGGCCGCTTCCACATCTCGTGGGAAGGCAAAGGCACGGCGAACAGCCGACTCAAGGATCACCTCGACCCAGAAAGCACGGGCGTGATCTCGGTCGATACGATCTGATTCGTTCCGTCTGAATATCGAGAAC